>JAGXIK010000077.1 GCA_024635715.1 Gillisia sp. | reverse complement strand
TCAGGGATTTTCGCATCCTCTATAATTGGGTCCAAAGTCATAGCTATAATATTTACCAACACAGTTTTGTTTAGACTGTGCTGGCAAATATAATAATCTAGATTCCGTTTTCAGTTGTTTTTTGATAAGGAAGAAACAGTCTCAAAAGGTTATTAATATCCAAAAAAGCATAACTCCCAGATCCTATTCAGTGTCTAAAATGGTAAAATGATGATAATAGTATGTTCGCCCTTTTACCATAAAAACGGTTTTTAATTTCACCGTTACCTTTACACTTTCAACCCAAACAATCTCTCCTTTTTCAAGTTCCCCAATATGATGTTTGACCACCACTTGAAAAGGACAGAAAAGTTTTTTAAGTAAATTATTCCAGGTAATTATGTAGAGGGTGTCGGGGGAGCTATACTTTAAAACATCTGCTAATTCATCGTCGCTCATTACAAAAAAGCTATAAAATTAATTATGCAGGAACCAATTTCCCGTTCTGTTTTGCAGTGAATTAACCAGGTTATTGGTTAAGTCGTACGCATTTACATTACGCTCAAAATTGTTATCAATGTAAGAGGATTTGTTGGCTTCCGTGAAAAGGTTGTATAGCCTCCACATATTAATAGTACCATCCCCCCTACAAGAAAAATTAGGATCGTGATAATAATTTTTCACGACCGTATTAATCTGGCTGTCATTCAAGGAAACAGGAAAATATTGTTTCTGCTCCGTCTTATCCATAAACTGGTACATTCTGAGTTTACCAATGAAGTGAGCAAATTGAGCCTGTGTGAGGTCATACCTACTCATTCTCTCCATCATTCCAAGGTGTTTGATCCTGTCATACTGCCCCAATAAATTCTCGACTGCTTCAGATAACTGGTTAAGTGAATTAACCCTTATCTGATCTGCCAAACCATCTGTACTAATACACAGATTTGTGCACACCACATTTTTAAAGCCAATAAATACTTTGAACTTTTCAGGACTCTTCTTACTAAAAAGGTTCTCCTGATTATAAGCTCTAACTCCTCCTACAGTTAATGCCAGTTTATTTCCATTTACATTCTCTACCACTTCAGGTATTTCCATTACAAAGGCACACCGTTCATAATAAAGGGTTTTCTCGTGCTCTTTAAGCTCTTTTGCAGGCTTTCCAATGGCAGAGGGAATTCTACCTTTTATGATGTGAGAAGTCCTTATATCTGGCTCAGCAACATTAAATTCAGGAAATAAATCCTGCACTATATCCCTTGTCTTTTGCACGAACTGATAATGGCTAATTGTGGTCTCATTATCTTTTGCAAAAACAGGGATTGTACATTCATTTTTTAAATGTTGAAGACTAACCCGGGTTGTGTTCGCTTCTATAAAATTTGTATTGGAGGTTGATATTACCTCCCTTTCCTCTACCATTTGATTTTGTAAAGGGGATCTCGTGATTAATTCCATAATTTAGTTTTTTGGATGTTCTACTTTATTTTCTTCAATTACCTGTGAATTGCTATTATCAATCAGCTTTTTCCTTTCAATAATCAAAGGGTAAATTTCCTTATGTAGGGAAGGGTACTTATCATAGATATGCTTAAGCCCTGCGAGGTTATGACAACTGGCAATTTCCTTTTTGACCTTTTCCAGGGAAACTCCTTCTGTACACCACGCTTTCAGTTTCTTTCCTGTGGCTTGATTGATTATAAACTCCGGCTTATCCATAAATAATCCTGTTCTGTCCTTTGAAGCTTTTACCAAATGATTATCATTTATAAGCTCAAAATTGACTGTGAGTTCATATTCAAATCCCTCTCTGGTAATTTCCTTCGTGCCAAGTTTCATAACCTTTGTTTTCCCACTCATATCCCTGTCCAGGGAATAGTCTACCTTACGACGGGTAGAGGTTATCACGTGAGATTTAGATTGCAATAAAGCGTCTACAAAAGAATTGTGGTAAGGAGTAATTTTCGCCCAGTCCTGAAATCTTCCTCCTAATTTTTCGTGCATTTCAAGACATCCACCTTTTCCTGACCATTCGTGTGAAATAGAATCAACAATAATGACTTCCATATTAGCATTTTCGCAAGTCTTAATGGCTTCTACATATCGCTGAGGGGAATAAGGTTCATCCAGACTTAAAACATTGAAATCTCCTAAATGAGAATAAAGGCTTGCAGAATTGTTTTCAGTATCTATAACTGCAATTTTTCTCCAATCCTGTGTGATGCCAAAGGCAAGTAATAAAGCAGACATAGTCTTTCCATATCCGCTCGGTCCGCTCAAGCCAATTCTTAGTTTTACCTGGCTTCGCTGCGCTTGTTGTAGTTTCATAAATTTAATTATTAGTTGTCATTGAGCCAGTTATCTGAACTACCCGACGGGATTAGACAATAAAAAAGAGCTCCTGATTATTAGAAGCTCTTTTCTCTTTTGTTAATGAGGATTATATTACCATTCTTTCTTCCTCAACATTATTTTCAAGTATTTCCTCTTCAGGAGTTACAAATACATTCCTTTCTGTGTAGGTGGTAATTTCCCCTGTTACAGAATTGGCGTATTCATAAGCCTCTACTTGTACTTTTTTAATTGCTCCGGGAATCTTATTACCCACCAATGATTTACAGGTTTCTTCATCAAAGGTGCAGGATACCTGAGCTGTTTTTGCAGTAAAATAGGCTTGACCTGTTTCTTTGCTTTTAACTGCTTCTAATCCACCCTGAACTATTAGAGCATAAAATTTTTCGCCGTCTTCTTTTTCATAAGACTTGTAATTGACAATCGTAACCATAGTTTTATCGATTTAAAGGATTATTAAATGGAGACTATCTCCCAAAACCATAGCCGAGTGGGGGTTGACAGCCCGTGAGGGCGGTTTAGGTTCTTTTAGAAAAAACCATTGAAGAAGGAAAGAATTTACCTGGAATGAACAGGCGGCGGCGGGGGTGTGTCCAAAATTATTTTAGACCTGGGTGTGTTCTTTAGATTATCTCACACTCTCGATAGAAAAAGTGCCTGAAAATTTTGAAAAAAATTTATAAATTGTTTTCTCCTAACTTCATCTCCAAACAATAAACGTTTTATGATAACTTATATAGTCAAGGCCAGATTAGCCGTCAAATTAGAATCAGGCCCAATTGAGGTCAAAGAATTTAAACACACCTTTGAAAACTTTGAAGACCCTGTTTCAGCGCGAAAAGAAGCTTTTTCAAGGTATATGAGTTACTTGGATATCATTGGTGAACACAAAGGAGACCCTGACAGAAATCTCTCTGAACATATCTCTAAGTTCTCTAGAAGGACTACTCTAAAATTAAGGGGTCGAGAGTTTAAAGTACCGGTGAATTACGATCAAATTGGTGTGAATATATATTTTATTGTAGATGAGGACTTTCAACAGATACAGAAAGAGCAGGAATATTTAATCATTGGCGATAAGGAGGAAAGAAATTATCTTACTTTAGTTGAGAATCTAACAGCTGAAATAGCTTATTATAAAGAAAAGAATTATTCAAATGGTGGTTGGACTACAGAAATAAAATACTGGAATTACGAATCTGATAAAGAGAATGATATAATCCTGACAACTGTTCTTTTCACTCCCTTTAATTTTTGGGAGAATTGGAATCCTGATTTAGCTGAAGGATATGTAGATAAATAAAGCCCCTGTTAATTAGTGAATAAAACTTGACGTCAACTTGTCAACTTTTTTAATCAGTTAAGACGAGGATTTATTGCAGATGTTCCATTACTTAGATAAATTTTCATATACCCTGGTGGAGATGCTAAAGTTAGCTCCTCTAACCTTAAATCAGGATAAAAAATTATTGACTATAGATGGTTATCAAATTCCCTACGGTAGAATTCCCAAAAATTGCTGGGGATATATCTACGAAAAGTATGTGGGACAGATTTATGAAAAAGAAGGGTATGAGGTAATTTATTACGGATTAAATCAGCTCCTACTCGATGAAGGTATTGATCTTATTGCTAAAAAGGAAAATAATATTAAATATATCCAGTGCAAATTAAAGAAGGGCAGATTAGGTAAGAGTCATATGGATAAAGTGCTTTATCAAGCATCTAATAAGTTATTGCGGGATTCTAAAGACCTTTCACACAACCTTGAATTTATTCTGGTAGTTAATAATATCGACCAGAATTTTACGAAAAATAGGAGTAAAAAAAAAAGATTGACATTTACTCCAAATGATCAATTCATATATACCTGGCTTCAATACTTTCTTGATCACAATTATACCCAAAGCAAAGTGACTTTAAAAGTCAGAGAAATAAATATGTTGGAATATATAATTACTACATCACCTTCTTCCCCTGATTAAATTTTCCCACCTCTCACATAAAGCATCGAAAGTAAAACCCGTATTAGCAGGACTGGAACTAGGCAGGGAGACATAAGTAATATTTCCTAATTTGTCAAAGTACCTATCAAATAGAAATTCTGCTTTTGCTCCATTAAAGGCGACAACTTTCAGGTTAGGATGTGTTTTAATAAAACCAGGAATATCATTTGGAACCTCATTTTGAATAGCAGAATCTAAGCTTCCTTTTCTGTTGGCGGAATGTGCAACATCCCAGATCCCTAATTTGTTCTTTAATAGAAAAGACTGTTTTTCTTTGTAAGTGGAGGGTAATGGCTCTTTAATAATGGACGATAGAATTTTCCAAAATTTATTTCTGGGATGTGCGTAATATTCTTGTAAAAGGAGAGACTTCTCCCCTGGCATTGTACCTAATATTAGGATTTCAGTATCCTTATTTGCAATTGGCGGAAAGGACGTTTTGGCATTAGAACCTCCCTGTTTTATTACTTTTTCTGTAGCTGGTTTCTTTTTAGGCTTGGAAGTAATTACCTCCTTCCTATTACTAGCAGAATTAAGAGGTTCTACTCCACTCCAGTCAATCATTAATTTTCCAGAAGTTTCCCTAACCTTAAAATGAATACTATTTCTTCCAGCCAGTTCTGCACCTTTAAAAGTATGCGTTTGACTGAAGCTTCCATCTTCGTGATCAATATTCACAATTAATACGTCACCCCCTCCTATCTTACTAGTATCAACTTTATATGCTGAGCTTGCAGATCTTGTGGATGGTCTAATAGTTCTATTCCTGATAATTTCTGCCATTGAGTCTAATTTTGAAAAAGAAAATTAAGAAAAAACTTTAGGATAAATACCTGGCGGTAAAATTGCTAATTCCCCAAAGAAACGTTAAAATTGTAGAGGCTATGATTACACTTCCCTACTCCGTAATCACCCTCAAGTACAACTAATACCCTAAATCTAAATATGTCCTTTCAAAAAGTCTTAGATAAGTACCGTAAATATTCATTTTCAGAAAGAGATAAAGGTGAACGGTTTGAGAGATTAATGCAGACTTACCTACAAACTGATCCTAAATATTCAAACCAATTTAAGTACGTGTGGCTTTGGAATGAGTTCCCTGGCAGAAAGGATTTTGGAGGAAAAGACACTGGGATTGACTTAGTAACATTGACTTTTGAAGGGGATTATTGGGCTATACAATGTAAATGTTTCCAAGAGACTTCTCTAATAGACAAAAACGCAGTAGATTCTTTTCTTTCTACTTCAAGTAGAAGTTTTAAAAATGAAAACTTTCAAACCACCCAGTTTTCACATAGGCTATGGATCTCCACCACTAATAAATGGGGTAGCAATGCTGAAGAAACAATAAAAAATCAGAATCCTCCTGTTAGTCGCATAAATCTAAATGAACTTAACGATGCCCCTGTAGACTGGGGGAATTTAGAAAAGGGTATTTCGGGAGATTTAGCACGTAAAGAAAAACATAAATTAAAACCTCATCAGCAAAAAGCGTTGGATGATACTCATGATCATTTTAGAGATCAGGATAGAGGAAAACTGATAATGGCTTGTGGCACTGGAAAAACCTTTACCTCCCTAAAGATTGCAGAAAATGAAACTAAAGGACAGGGATTGGTGCTTTTTCTGGTTCCTTCCATAGCCTTACTTGGGCAAACTCTTAGTGAATGGTCTGCACATTCAGAATTTCCTATTAATCCTATTTGTATTTGTTCGGATTCAAGAATAACAAAAAAGCATTCCAAGATTGATGATTCTACTACCCTAAGTATAGTAAATTTGGCTCTTCCTGCTTCCACAAATGTTCCAAGCATAGTAAAGCAGTTTAAGGGTATTAAAGCGGCAAATAAGGAAGGAATGACAGTGGTGTTTTCAACCTATCAATCTATTGATGTAATTGCTGAAGCTCAAAAAGAATTGAAACAAAACCACAATTTCGATGCAGAATTTGATCTAATTATTTGTGATGAAGCTCACCGTACAACTGGTACTGCCTTAACTGTAGAAGATTCCTCTCATTTTATAAAAGTTCACGACAATGATTTTATAAAAGGGAAAAAGAGGCTCTATATGACAGCAACCCCTCGTCTATATAGCGATGATTCTAAATCTAAGGCTGCTGAAAATGATGCTGTAATCTGTTCTATGGATGATATTTCGTTGTATGGGGAGGAGATCTACCGAATTGGTTTTGGAGAAGCTGTACAAAAAGACTTACTGTCAGACTATAAGGTTCTAATTCTTACCCTAAGTGACAAGGATATTCCTCCTGCCATTCAAACAATGGTTGCAAATCCAGATCAGGAAATTAATTCTGATGATGCCTCAAAACTCATTGGTTGTATTAACGCATTGTCAAAACAAGTTTTAGGAGATGAAGGATTAATTAAAAGTAGCGACCCCAATCCAATGAAAAGGGCTGTTGCTTTTTGCCAGAACATTAAAGTCTCTAAAAAGATCACCCATACCTTTAATGAAGTTTCAGATCAATATTTAGATTCCATCCCTTCTACAAAAAGAGAGAACTTAGTTTCTGTTTCCTCAAAGCATATAGATGGAAGTATGTCAGCTCCAGAAAGGGATGATCTCTTAGGTTGGCTTAAATCTACTTCAGCAGATACTAATGAAGCCAGAATATTAACTAACGTAAGATGTCTCAGTGAAGGTGTTGACGTTCCCTCTCTAGATGCTGTGATGTTTTTATCTGCAAGAAATTCTCAGGTGGATGTAGTACAATCTGTAGGTCGTGTTATGCGTAGAGCAAAAGGGAAAAACTACGGATATATTATTATTCCCGTAGTAGTTCCTTCCAACGTAGAAGCTTCTGATGCTTTGGATGACAACGACAGATTCAAGGTAGTATGGAGTGTCCTAAATGCGCTTAGAGCACATGATGATAGATTCAACGCCACTATTAACAAAATAGATTTTAATAAAAAGAAACCGAAACAAATTCTTATTGGTAGACCCACCCCAGGAGATTATGATGGTGACGGCAGTGATGGGGTCCATCCTTCTGGAGAATCAGGGGAATCTTACGGCAAATTGGATGAACAACTAGCTCTCCAATTTGAGCAATTACAGGGCATTATGTATGCCAGAATGGTTAAAAAAGTTGGTGATAGAACATATTGGGAACAATGGGCAAAAAGTGTAGCTGATATTGCAGAAAAGCAGGTAGATAGAATAAATAGACTTATTGAGCAAGACCAGGAGCACAAGAAGGTATTTGAACAATTTTTAAAAGGTCTTCAAAAAAACATTAATCCTTCTATTTCTCAACAACAGGCAGTAGAAATGTTGTCTCAACACATTATCACAAAACCTGTTTTTGAAGCCTTATTTGAGGGATATTCTTTTGTGAAAAATAATCCTATTTCTGTTTCAATGCAGACAATGCTGGATCTATTGGAAAAACAGGCAATAGAAAAAGATACGGAAGTATTAGAGAAATTTTATGATTCAGTTCGCAGGAGAGCTGAAGGAATAGATAATGCGGAAGGTAAGCAGCGTATAATAATTGAACTGTACGATAAGTTTTTTAAAACAGCATTTCCTAAAATGGTTGAACAGTTGGGAATAGTTTATACCCCAATTGAAATAGTTGATTTCATTATTCATTCTGTAAATGATATTTTAAAGAAAGAATTTGGCAGAAGCATTTCTGAGGAAAATGTGCATATTCTTGATCCCTTTACAGGAACAGGTACTTTTATAACCCGCCTACTTCAGAGTGGTCTAATAAATCAAAGAGATTTAACTAGAAAATACTCTAAGGAATTACACGCTAATGAGATGGTCTTGCTTGCCTATTACATAGCTGCTGTAAACATTGAAAATACCTACCACGATTTACTTGGCAAAGAAGAAGAATACAAAGCTTTTGAAGGTATTGTCTTGACCGACACTTTTCAACTTGGAGAAACTGAAAGTGGTGAGAAATTATTTTCAGAAATGTTTCCTAAAAATTCCGAAAGAGTAGAAGCACAAAGAAAAGCTCCTATTCGAGTTATAATAGGTAATCCTCCCTATTCTATTGGCCAAAAATCAGCTAATGATAACGCTCAAAATCAAAAATATGCAAATCTAGATAACAGGATTACTTCAACATACGTAAAAACCTCTTCTGGAACGCTAAATAAATCATCCTATGATGCTTACATGAAAGCTTTTCGCTGGAGTACAGATAGGCTATGTGATAAAAATGGAGGAATTATAAGTTTTATTTCTAATGGGAATTGGTTATCAAAAACAAGCCTTGATGGATTTAGAAAAACCATTGAAAAGGAATTTTCTTCAATATATGTTGTAAATCTTCGAGGTTCAATTAGAGGAAGGTCTGGTGAACTTGCAAGAAAGGAGGGCCAAAATGTATTTGATATTTTAACTGGAGTAGCCATTACGATTTTGGTAAAAAATCCCGAATGCACTAGAAAGAAAGCTAACATCTATTATCACGATATTGGGGATTATTTAACCCGAGTAGAAAAATTAGACATCCTAAACGAGAGCAGGAAGATTACCGAACTTAAGTTAAGAGAGATAACTCCGAATAGTCATGGTGATTGGATTAATCAAAGAAATAATTTGTTCGGCACCTTTATTCCTATTGCTCCTGAAAAGAAATTTGACACTTCTAGTCATTCCTTTTTTACAACTTATGCCATTGGTGTTGCTTCAAACAGAGATGCATGGGTCTACAACTACAGTAAAGAAAACATACTAGAAAACATGACTAGGCTGATTACCAGTTATAATGAAGAAAAAGAACTGGTACAAGTTGCATTAGGTAAGAAGAAATCTGCAAAGGTTCAGGATATAGTGGACACAAACCCAAAAAAAATTAGCTGGACTCGCTCACTAAGAAAGGACGCGGAAAAAAACATTACTCATTCTATTAACTCGGAATGTATTGTTAAAGGAATCTATCGTCCATTTTTTAAGCAAAAATTATATTTTGACAAGTCTTTTATTGAAAGCCCAGGCCTCAGTCCCAGATTTTTTCCCACGCCAAATTCAAAAAATAAAGTGATTTGTATAAATGGCATAGGTGCTCGGCAGAACTTCAGTGCTCTAATTACAGACTCTATTACCAATCTTGATAGTATTGAAAAAGCTCAATGTTTTCCACTGTATTTTTATGAAGAAAACAATCACTCGAATTTTACATTATTTGATGAAAAGTCAGAAACAAAATTTTCTCAAAGAGACGGTGTATCAAACTTTATCCTAGAAAGAGCTACAAAAATTTACGGGAAAAATGTCACCAAAGAGGATATTTTCTATTTTGTATATGGGATCTTATATTCTAAGGATTACCGCTCTACTTTTTCAAATGACTTTAAAAAAATGCTTCCAAGAATTCCTTTGGTAGATGAACCGAGAGAATTTTGGAAATTCAGTAAAGCAGGTAGAGCTCTGGCAGATCTTCATATAAAGTATGAAAAAGTTCCTCCTTATGAAGGGGTGGAAATTAACCAGCTACAAAAAAATAATAGTATTGATGATTATGAGTACTATCGAGTCCAGAAATTAAAATTCCCTAAGAAGGATCAGAAAGATAAGATTATCTATAATAGCCGTATTATCATTAAAAACATACCAGAAAAGGCTTACGATTATATAGTAAATGGGAAAAGTGCAATTGAATGGATCCTTGATCGATACCAGGTAAAAATTGATAAGAAAAGTGGAATAAAAAATGATCCTAACGATTGGTCTAAGGAAGTAAACAACCCCAAGTACATTCTTGATTTACTCCTAAGTGTAATTAACGTGAGTGTCCAAACTGTTGATATTGTAGAGGGGATGCCTGAGTTGAAATTTGAGGAAGAAGTAGAAAGTCTAACGGAAACCCTTAACTCTAATTAGAATTACCAGAATTTGAAAGATCCATCTCTAAATGCAGGACCAAGAGCTGAAAACGGCTTTGCACTACAAAGAAATTCAGCCTTGTATCTGTTAATGGAAAACTACCATTCTAAATTTAGGGGTGAAAAATTCTTCATATGCCTTGAACACCACGATGATTTCCTTTTCGTTTTTCTAGATGATCACGAAGAAGTGGCTTACATTGAGGCTTACCAATCCAAGAAAAAGTCACCAGATAAGTGGACAATAAACCAAGAAATGTCTACTATTATTGGTAAGCTTTTAAGCACGGGAGTAAATCTAATAAAGGATCCTATTCCAAAATCTGAAGATTATACCCACTGTTTATTTTTTTCATCAAATTCCTCCATTAGATTAAAAGAAGGAGCGACTAATATTTCCATTGATGAAGAAAGGCTTTCTATTGCTTATAAGAGCCTTGGTGACAAGTTACAAGATAAAATTAGATTAAAACTTAAAGAGGATCTTAATGGCGTTTTTACAGCAGAGTTGGAAGCTGAATTACAGAATCTACATTTTCACTATATAGTTCTTCCTCGAACAGATAAAGAACAACAAAATCAATTAATAGGAAAGATTGAAGAAGTTTTTAAAGATTCTGTTTCTAATCCAAGAGCTGCCCTTATAACAATTTTGCACCTATTTAGAAATATTGAAACCATTTACAACCAGGGTAACACTGCGAGACTGTTAGATGAATCGAAAAGGGTTCACAGTGAGGATATCTCTGAAGTTTTTAGCCTAATAACAACAAAGTCAAAGGCATTTAATTTCTGGAGAGACGAATCAAAGTCTATTTCAAGAATTTTAAATATTAAACCATTTGAACGGGATCAATTTAAAATGAGCTTTGAATCAGCATTCGACCTATTCAAAAGTTTGGAGCAAGTCCAACATCAAAGAGTTTTAAAATTCGTTAAAGAGAATTATCTGAAATGTATTACAACACAAGAAGAAGAAAATGTACTGGAACTGTTTGATATGATAAGATCAGAAACATCGGTTCCTTTTGATGATCTGAATCTGAAGGCAACTATTTACGCAGCCTATTTTGAAGCTATTCACAAACAAAAAAACAATGAACAGTAAGTTAGAGTTTAGAAGATTCTTCGCTTATACAGAGGAAAAACATAAATCTTTTTATACGCAATTCATAAATGGCACCAATATAATTTACGGAAAGAACACTTCTGGAAAAAGCACTTTGATTCATGCTTTACTGTACACCTTTGGAATTAATGATGAGAAAGGAAAACTTTCCGAGTTGTTAAGAGAAAATGTAATATTTAGAATTGATCTCATTCTTCATTCAAACATAACTGAAAATATTACTATCGTAAGAGAAGATGAAACAATTATTATTTCAAGAGAAAATAAACCCAGGAAGAAATTTATTGGAATTAGCGGTAATAGATCTGAGGAACATAAATCCTTAAAACATTACTTGGGTGAAATGTTTGATTTTAATCTTCATTTGGAGAGTTCTGGCAAATATCAACAAGCACCAATTGAAGCAATGTTTTTACCGTATTATATCGCTCAAGATGTAGGATGGGTTTATCGACATAAATCTTTTAGAGGATTAGATTTTATTAAAAACTTTAAGCAAGATTTTTTTGATTACTACCTAGGAATTGTGAACGACTACGATAGAAATAAAAAAAATGAATTAGAAAAAGCCAAGGAAAGACTTAAAAACGAAATTGAGTTTCTCACTAACATTGAGAGTAAAGACCCTGAAATTAAATTGTCAAAACTTAAAGATGAAAAATATGTGACTAAGGCTTTGGATTACTTAAAGATCTACAAAGAAAATAAAGAAGCTCTTATTGAATTAGAAAAAGATTATCTCATCACCCATAATAAGCTTGCATTACTTGAAAATAGAAAGAATGTTCTTTTCAGAGTGAGAAAGGCACTTAAAAATCAAGATCCAATCGAAAATGACTGCCCAACTTGTCATCAGGAATTACCCGAAAGCTTAGAAAAAATCTATGAGTATCACCAGGATTATTTAGATACCGAGGATCAAATTGAGGAGAATAAACGAGTGATAAATAGGCTCAAAGCTACATCTGGTAAAATTAATTCGCTGAAAAGAGATATTGAAAAGTATAAGAAGATTATTGCCAAGGATTACGCTACGTTAGAAAATTACAACTTAAATGATTTATCACTTAGCACCTGGATTGAGAATAAAGTAAACGTTCAATTTTCAAGTAATGTAACTTCTAAGATAGGTGAGAAAACAATAGAGTTAAAGGAAGTAGAAGAAAAACTACAAAAATTTAAAACTGATGATGAAATCGAAGACGAAAGAAAAACAAATAGTTCAATTTTCAGAACTTTATTCAAGAAGTATTTAAAAGAATTGGAGGTCAAAAAATTTGATGATCAAAGATTTTTGAACCTGTATGAAATCCCAGCTTTTCCTAGGCAAGGTGTTGAATTATTAAAAACGCTTCTGGCTTATAATTTTGCTTTTAATAGTTTAATTAAAGATACCGAAGGGATACACAGGTTTCCATTTTTATTAGATGCCATTTTTGAAGGAGATTTAGAAGAAGATAGTAAAAATAGTATTCTAAAATTTATAGCGAAGCTTAAACCTACTGACACACAACTTATCCTCTCAATAGCAGATTCAGAGAAAAATAAAATCTCAGTTGAGGATTACAATACCAGGTATTTCAAAGGAAAGGCGGAATTAATCTGTATTGGTAAGAATAAATTTAAAAGAGCTTTTCTGAGCGATCATAATAGCAAGCTTGATGACTATCTGGAAGAAACAATGAATCTTTTGATTGAAACTGACTAAAGGAAAAATCTTCAAAAAAGTTGACGTTAACTTGTCAACTTTTATATACTCTCAGAATCCCTTATACTTTTGCGAATTATTTTAGTCATACCTCCCAGCTACATAATACTAGGGGGAGGTATGACCAACTTCAATCATAAGGGGGGTAGGGGTTATAGATTATAACGTATTTTCGTTGCGAAAAAATTTAGCGAAAAAATTTTTTATAACTTCTGGTGTAAACTTTTTTTATTACTTCATCGAATTCCTCTTCACTCAGATTAAAGACTTTTCCCCTTTCTGCACTTTTTCTGAGAATTTCAGAAGTATTATTCATTTGGTCTAATATTCCCATAGGTCCTAGAATTGGGTCGTGCACAATTTTAGGATTAGAATGAATGAATGAAGAAATTGAACGATCCATCTCAGATTGGAGAACTTCCCCTAACATTGCCTTTTTTAATTTTACTTGCTCATGTTCAGGCAATGAACTTTCTATTGAACTGCCTGTTTTTTTAAAGTTATCCAAAATTAAACCAACCATTAATCCAAGGATAACTCCGATTGTTATGCCTATAGGTAATGGTTGGATATTAGTTTGACTCGATTGGTCAACAAAGGTCAGAGACAAAATTGCACCTAATAATGCCCCTATTCCCCAAGTATAGTATGTAGCCTTCATTGTATTGTGTTTACAGTATTAGTAAAGAACAGATCAGGGGTATTATCAATACTAAGAGCACTAGAACACAACCAGATTTTGGAGCCTGTACAGGTTGGTTTGACCTTGCTACTCTTCTTCTTGTAAAATCCATTACTAATTGTGCGTGATTAGGATTAGCATTATGCTTATTCATTACATCTGCGATAATTCCAATCCACTCCTCAACAGCCAAATCTTCAAATATCCTTTCACCTGTAGTTTTTGCTTTCTCTACTAATCCTTTATAACTGGCAAAGGAGACATACACAAAATCTTCATGCTTATTAAGGTCAATATAAATATCTGCTAATTTGTTACCATAGACTATGTAAGACATCCCATGCGATATAACTTTGGAATTGCTCTTACACTGGGTTAGATCTGTAGTATCCTTCATCTGGTT
>JAGXIK010000076.1 GCA_024635715.1 Gillisia sp. | reverse complement strand
TTAAATAAGAATGAGATCACATCTTTATTAACTTGTTCAATCATAGATTTAAACAATTCAAAAGCTTCAAACTTATAGATCAATAAAGGATCTTTTTGTTCGTGAACGGCTAATTGCACACTCTGCTTAAGTTCATCCATCTTACGTAAATGCGTTTTCCAGGACTCATCTATAATGGCAAGTGTAATGTTCTTTTCAAAATCTTTGGTCAGCTGTTTTCCTTCAGATTCGTAAGCTTTTTCAAGATTGGTAACAACTTGTAAACTTTTTACTCCATCTGTAAAAGGAACTGCAATACGCTCAAAATTATTAGCTGGATCTTCGTATACATTTTTAATAATTGGAAAAGCTAAAACAGCTGTACGATCCATTTTATTATGATAATGCTCGAATGCTGCTTTATAAACAACTCCGGCTATTTTCTGAACATCCATCTTTCCGAAATCCGCTTCAGAAACAGGAGAGCTCATAGAGAAATAACGAATCAATTCGAATTCAAAATTCTTATAATCTGATGCAGCTTTGTTATTTTCAGTAATAACTTCAGAAGTATCAAATATCATATTGGCGATATCCACCTTTAATCTATCTCCAAAAAGTGCATGGTAACGTCTCTTATAAATAACCTCTCTTTGGGCATTCATAACATCATCATACTCCAGCAATCTCTTACGAACACCAAAGTTATTTTCTTCAACTTTTTTCTGCGCCCGTTCAATAGATTTAGAGATCATGGAGTGCTGAATTACTTCACCTTCTTCCAAGCCCATTCTATCCATTAACTTCGCGATCCTTTCAGAACCGAATAAACGCATCAGGTTGTCTTCCAATGAAACATAGAACTGAGAACTTCCCGGATCCCCTTGACGTCCAGCACGACCTCTTAACTGTCTATCTACACGTCTGGAATCATGACGTTCTGTACCAATAATGGCCAAACCGCCTGCTTCTTTAACTTCTTTGCTCAATTTAATATCGGTACCACGCCCCGCCATGTTGGTAGCAATGGTTACAATCCCGGAATTACCAGCTTCAGCAACAATATCTGCTTCTTTCTTGTGTAATTTAGCATTCAAAACGTTGTGAGGAACATTTCTCAACTTCAGCATTCTACTTAATAATTCAGAAATTTCAACGGAAGTTGTTCCTATAAGCACCGGTCTTCCAGAATTAGAAAGTTTGGTAACCTCGTCTATTACAGCATTAAATTTTTCTCGTTTTGTTTTGTAAACAAGATCCTCACGGTCATGTCTTGCAATTGGTCTGTTAGTAGGAATTTCCACCACATCTAATTTGTAGATCTCCCATAATTCTCCAGCTTCAGTTACCGCAGTTCCCGTCATCCCAGAAAGTTTACGGTACATTCTAAAGAAATTCTGAAGAGTTACAGTTGCAAATGTTTGTGTAGCATCTTCAATCTTTACATTTTCTTTAGCTTCAATAGCCTGGTGTAAACCATCACTATATCTTCTACCATCCATGATACGGCCAGTTTGCTCATCTACGATCTTCACTTTGTTCTCCATGACCACATATTCTGTGTCCTTTTCGAACAAGGTGTAAGCCTTTAAAAGCTGACGCATTGTATGGATTCGATCACTCTTTACACTGTATTCACGGAAAAGTTCTTCTTTTTTCTCTACTTCTTCTTCCTTACTAAGTCCTTCATTATCGATCTTAGCGATCTCCATACCAATTTCTGGCATTACGAAAAAGTCTGGATCGTCTTCACCAGATAAAAATTCTACTCCTTTATCGGTAAGATCTATCTGATTGTTTTTTTCTTCAATAACAAAATAAAGTTCCTCATCTACTTTTGGCATCTCACGATTGTTATCTGCCATGTAATGATTTTCAGTTTTCTGAAGTAGTTGCTTGATTCCTTCTTCACTCAAAAACTTAATAAGTGCTTTATTTTTAGGTAAACCTCTAAAAACTCTTAGAAGTTGAAGTCCACCCTCTTTAGTGTCACCCGCAGCAATTAATTTTTTAGCTTCAGCTAATACCTTGATCAAATGATTTCTTTGTACTTCTACAATATTGTTGATTGCCGGTTTTAAGGCTTCAAATTCGTGAATATCCCCTTTTGGAATAGGTCCTGAAATGATCAATGGTGTTCTGGCATCATCTACCAATACAGAATCCACCTCATCTACAATTGCAAAGTTGGGTGAGCGTTGTACCAGATCATCCGGAGCGTGAGACATATTATCTCTTAAATAATCGAAACCAAATTCGTTATTTGTTCCGTAGGTGATATCTGCATTATAGGCTTTACGTCTTGCAGCAGAGTTTGGACGATGATAATCTATACAGTCAATACTAATTCCGTGGAACTGAAAAATCGGGGCCATCCAGGCGCTATCTCTTTTTGCCAAATAATCATTCACAGTTACCAAGTGCACCCCTCTACCACTTAAGGCATTTAAATACATAGGAAGAGTTGCTACAAGCGTTTTTCCTTCCCCAGTTTGCATCTCTGCAATTTTACCTTGGTGCATTGCAACACCACCAATTAACTGAACATCGTAATGTACCATGTCCCAAGTAATAGGTTTTCCGGCAGCATCCCAAGAGTTGCTCCAAATTGCATGATCTCCTTCTAACTCTACATAGTCTTTCTCTGCAGAGATCTCTCTGTCAAAAGCAGTGGCGGTAACTTTTAGTTTTGGATTATTAACAAATCGCTTAGCCGTTTCTTTTACGGTAGCAAAAGCTTCGGGAAGAATGTCATTAAGGACAGCTTCAGTGATATTATACATTTCATCTTTCAATGCATCAACTTCTGCATAGATATCTTCATTTCTGGTAATATCTTCAGAAGTATCTGCTTCGCTATTTAAAGCTTCAATTTTTGAGCGAATATCTGTGGTAGCATCGGCGATTTTCTTTCTGAAAGTAACCGTTTTTTCACGTAGTTCATCTATAGAAAGATCCTCAAACTCTTTTTCCAAAGCTTTGATCTTCTCTACTATAGGTTGTATTTCTTTAACGTCTTTCTTGGATTTATCTCCAACAAACACTTTTAATACAGAATCTAAAAAACTCATAGTTTTTTGTGTTTAATATGGTTCAAATGTACGCAAAAAAAAAGCCTCTTTTAGGAGACTTTTTAGTATTTACGTGTTATGTTTTTCTAATATTCATCCTCATTCCAAAGGTAATCTTCGTCTGTAGGATAGTCTGGCCAGATCTCTTCGATAGAATCGTAAGAATCTCCTTCGTCTTCAATGGACTGAAGGTTCTCTACTACTTCTAGTGGAGCTCCAGTTCGAATAGCATAATCTATTAACTCATCTTTTGTTGCCGGCCAAGGTGCATCACTTAAATAGGATGCTAGTTCTAAAGTCCAATACATTGATTAATCGGTATTTGTTTTTTGCAAAAATAATTTTTTTGTTGTAATGGGCAAGTAAAAAATCTATTATTTAGTCAATAATTTTAAGAACATAGTTTAAAATGTCAATTTCTTTACAAAATCTTCATTTTTAGAAGAATTGCTTTCCTGAATTACTTCGTTTTTTCAGGAATCCATTTTACCTCATTTGCATGTAAGTCTTTGGACAATTTTCGTGCCAGCACAAATAGGTAGTCAGAGAGTCTATTTAAGTAATGTAAAACTAATTCATCAAAAGGACTTATCTCATAAAGTGCTGTAGCCATGCGTTCTGCACGACGGCAGACACAACGAGCTATGTGACAAATTGACACTGAAGGCTGTCCTCCAGGGAGCACAAAATGGGTCATTTCTGGAAGGTTCTCATTCATAGAATCCATTTCTTTTTCAAGAAGAATGATATCCTCTTCAGTAATAGTGGGAATGTTTAAGCGCTCTTTTCCGCTTTTAAGGATCGCTTTTTCTGGATCGGTAGCTAAAATTGCTCCTAAAGTAAATAACCTATCCTGGACTCTATTCAGAATTTCACGGGTATGGTCTCCAACTTTCTGGTCTTTAACCATTCCAATATGGGAGTTCAATTCATCTACGCTCCCGTAACTCTCTATTCTTATATGGTGTTTAGGAACTCTGGTTCCCCCAAAGAGAGAGGTGGTTCCCTTATCTCCGGTCTTGGTGTATATTTTCATGTCAATTTTATTTTAACAATTCAAAGATACAAACATTCAAAGAAGGTGATTAGTGAAAAAGAGTATAAACCAAATATTGGAAAAAGCATATAAAACGCTCTGCTAAAGTCGGAACTTCTACAATTTTAAACTTCACTAGTAGATTTGCTATTCTTTTTGCGTTCTAGATAACGCATTCTAAGCTTTCTGTTTTTTTTATGCTTGCGGAGTTTCGTTGCACTGCCTTTATTCCAAAGGAAATAGGTTATAGCGGCTGCAATTATCAATAAATAAATCCAGGTTTCCCTGTCAAAATCAACCATTTGTAGATGAATTTAGTACAAGGTAATAAAATGAACTTTAAATGCCAAGTTCAATTAAAGTCACTGCTAGCTTTTGTTATTCCTTCCCCGGTTCTTACTGGTTGAGAATTCTTTAGAATAGATTAAGGTTGACATATTATTTATCGCATAGTCGTCATGCTGTTCCGATAGCTATCGGAATTGTTTCAGTATCTTTTAGAAGTATTGCAAATATCCTTCGACAGGCTCAGGATGACAGTCATAAACAAAATATCAGGCTTCTAGAAGCATCGGGATGTCGAAGCCTAATTTTAAATATTAAAATTGGATTCGAAAAATCTTAATTTACTGGATTGGAAACTTCTTTTTTAACATCACTTTCCACAATCCCATCTCTTAGTCTTATAATTCTATGAGCATGTTTTGCGACATCTTCTTCATGAGTTACTAAAATCACTGTGTTTCCAGCTGCATGAATTTCATCAAATAAATTCATGATCTCCAAAGAAGTAATAGAGTCCAGGTTCCCTGTGGGCTCATCTGCAAGAATAATAGAAGGTTTATTAACCAAAGCTCGTCCTACTGCTACACGCTGACGTTGACCTCCGGAAAGTTGATTGGGTTTGTGATCCATTCTATCGGCTAGCCCAACAT
>JAGXIK010000075.1 GCA_024635715.1 Gillisia sp. | reverse complement strand
CTCAGGACAGGCTTCTCACCCTAAAAACTAACTCCAAATAGAAATTGTATTAAAAAGAAAAAACCTTCCCAGATCAGGAAGGTTTTTTGAGCGAAAGACCGGGTTCGAACCGGCGACATTCAGCTTGGAAGGCTGACGCTCTACCAACTGAGCTACTTTCGCAAGACAGTGCAAATATAATCCTTAAACTTTTCAACTTCCAAAAAAAATTACAGCTTTTTTAAAAAATGATAGCCCTTAATTACATAGCCCAAATTCATATAAAATTTATGGGACTTAAAGTTCTGAACATAAGCATTTAACTCTTGCATCTCACATCCTTTCCCTTTTGCGTAATCAAAAATATATTCAAATATTTCTCTTCCAAAACCTCTGTTTTGGTAATCCGTCTTAATAAAAACGTGATCAGCTTCACAAGATTTCCCGGCATAGTGACGAGTCATGAACCAAAGTCCAAAAGTTCCTATAACTTCTTCTTTTAAATAAATGGCAAAGCACTCATAATTTTGCTCTAACATTTCTTCCATTCTGGATTTCAATAATGATTCTTCTGTTTGATATTCAGACAATTCCATAATTAGTGGAACAACCAAATCCAAATCTTTCTTTAAAATCTTGTTAATTGATAATTCCATCCTACGGTTTTCTGCGAAATTAGTCATAATTTTAGCTAGAATTAAAAATCAGAATAAAATACTCATGAAAAATAAACCTGGAAAAATCCAAGACCTTATAGACGAAAAATTCATAGAGCAACGAAAGATATTTATGTGGGGACAAGTAGATGGTAAATCTGCTAAGCACGTGATAGATAGGTTACTTTACTTAGATGCCATTTCAGATAAAGAAATTCAATTATTTATAAATAGTCCTGGAGGTTTTGTTACCGATGGATTTGCAGTTTATGATACGATGAAATCGCTTAGGAGTCCAATTTCTACCATTTGTAGTGGGTTAGCGGCATCTATGGGATCAATTTTACTTTCTGGAGGAACCAAAGGAAGAAGATTCATTCAGCCATTAGCAAAAGTAATGATTCATCAACCAAGCGGTGGAGCTCGTGGACAGGCCTCTAATATCGAAATTCAAGCTGCAGAAATTTTAAAAATAAAAGAAATCAGTGCGAAAATCCTTGCTGAAAATTGTGGTCAGAAGATAGAAAAAGTAAAGAAAGATTTTAACCGTGATCACTGGATGGATGCAGATGAATCTATTGCTTATGGGATTGTAGATGGCGTATTTAAACCTTAAACTATGAGTCAGGAAATAAAACACAAAGAGAACGACACTAGAGGTATGTTCTACATGGAAGATGATAAAGGAATAACTTCTGAACTCACCTACACAAAGCAGGAAAATGGGGTTTTAGTAATAGATCATACTGAAACAAGATCTGAATTAGAAGGAAAGGGTTTGGCATCTATGCTTTTAAAAAGAAGTGTAGAATATGCTAGAGAGAAAAACTATAAAATTGATCCTCTTTGTCCTTTTGCTGAAGTTAAATTCGATGAACATAAAGAATATAGAGACGTCTTAGCAAGTTAATTCTTTAACATGAGCGCTACTTTCACTATCCGATTAATTTCTGCTAGCGCTACCTATAAAGTGAGAAATGACATTTTGAGACCGGGAAGACCTGTTACAGAATGCTATTTCGATGGAGATGATTCCAAAGGAACATTTCACTTAGGCCTATATAAGGATGAAAATTTAATTGGGGTTGCTAGTTTTATGAAAAACAGTAACCCTTTTTTTGATCCTATTTCCCAGTTTCAACTTAGAGGTATGGCAATTTTATCCAAATATAAAGGTCAAGGTTTAGGCAGCTTACTTTTAAAAGAAGGAGAATCTAAAATAAAACAAGAAGATCACGATCCGTTTTTATGGTTTAATGCTCGAGTAAATGCCATAGATTTTTATAAAAAACATGGCTACGAAAGTTTTGGACAGAAATTTGAAGTGCCAGGTGTTTGTGAACATATTGTAATGTTCAAACATTTTGAAAGCAAGAATAAATAGAGGTATGAGTTTACTAAAAACCCTAGATCTGGTTACTAAAAAAGTATTCTTTATAGGTATACTTCTTTTGCTTGGAATCTTTAGCTGTAAAAATAAGAACGAAGACGCTACTGATCTAAAGCAGTCCGAAGAACCTTCTGAGGAAACTACTCTTGGGACTAAAAATTCTATTTCAAAAATTCTCTCTAGTCCTAAAACAGAAGAATTATTTTTAAGTGACTCTGTAAAGAAATTCTATGATGAAAGAGAATATCTACCTACATGGAGTAATAATGAATTACGCGAAGGCTTTATTGAAACCCTAAAAAAAGCTGAAGCTGAAGGTCTTTATTTTGAAGATTACCATGGCAACGAAATTGAAGCCATAGAAGGTAGTCTGAACTCCCAAAACAATAATGAAAAGAGCAGGTATGACATTTTACTTACTGATGCTTTTTTTAAATTTAGTAGTCACTTGCTAAATGGTAAAACAAATCCACAAAAAATTCATGAGATCTTTGATCTTCCAAAAAATCAAGCAAATCTTAGCGTTCTACTTAATAATGCGCTTGCTGAAAATGATCTAGAAATTGCGTTTAATGAGCTAAGACCAAATAATCCTGTTTATAGTCAACTCATAGTATCTTTAAAAGAGTATAAAGAGAAGCTGAAAGACTCCGTTGAATTCAAGGAGATTGATGGTGGCGAAATGATAAAGCCTGGAATGCAAGATGCCCGATTACCAAAGATCAAATTCAGATTAATGTTTTTAGGTTATTTAAAGGATATAGACCCATTTACTAATGATTATTCACAACCAGTACAAGATGCTATTAAACAAATTCAGCTTGAAAATGGTTTGTTATCTGATGGGATTATAGGGAACAGCACCATAAAATTACTGAATATAGATCATAAAGCGCGTTACAATCAGATTTTGGCAAATCTGGAACGTTGGCGGTGGTATCCTAGGGATTTAGGAGAACATTATATACTTGTGAATATTGCCAATTATCATTTAGAGGTGGTAAAGGATAATAAGATTATAAGTAGTCACAAAACAATGGTGGGTACCGAAGTTAGAAAAACGCCGATTTTTTCAGATGAGATAGAATATATAGTATTTAATCCCAATTGGACGATCCCTCCTACTATAAAAACTAAGGATGTAATTCCGGGAGTAAGAAAAGACTCTAGTTATCTTAAACGTAAAAATATAGACATCTATAGTTCCAATGGAGAATTATTGAACCCAAATGAAGTAGATTGGAATAGTAATAAAGTAAAATCCTTTACATATAGGCAAAAACCAGGAAGCTCTAACCCACTAGGGAAAGTAAAAATTATATATCCCAATAAACATTTGATCTATTTGCACGACACTCCTTCAAAATCACTTTTTGCACGTAACTCGAGAGCGCAAAGTTCTGGTTGTATTAGAGTAGAGAATGCACTGGAACTTGTTGAATATCTTTTGAGTGATCAATCGGATTATAATTCAGAAAAAATTAATGAGATCCTCGAAAAAGGAAAGCTAACACAAGTTAAGATAGAACAAAGAGTGAAGGTTCATCATTTATATTGGACTGCTTGGATAGAAAACGGCAAGCCTAGATTTACGGAAGACATCTACAACTACGACGAAAAGATCATAAAAGCATTAAACCAAGCTTCTAAACCTTGATCATTTTAGAATTCTTTAAATAAGTCTTGTCTGCAGAGTGAATATATATAACCGACTTGTTTTTTATAACGTCTATAATGTCATTATTAAGTGCGGTTGGCAAAGCTGGACAACCATAACTTCTTCCTAGTCTTCCTAATTTACTTGCAAAGGAAGGATTTGCATAATTGGCACCGTGAACAACAACGTAGCGCTCACGAGCTTTAGAATTAAATTCCTTTTCCATTCCATCTATAAACATAGAATATCCATTTTTACCGTAATAAGTTTCTCCTGTAACATAAAAACCTAAAGAACTCTGTAAAGAATTTACCTTATTAGAAAACTTAGTAGCAAACTCACTACCCGTATTTTTACCATGCGCCACAACCGTGTTAAATAACACTTTATTATTGGTCATATCTAAAACCCACATTCTTTTTTTAGTAGATGAAAGTGAGAAATCTATAATTGTAAGAATATTTTTTTCAATGGCATTTTGATCAGATAATTTATAATATCCTATCATTCCGTTCTTAAAGCTATCTAAGTCTGGTACACTGTTGTTATTTTCAACAAAATCTGTGTAAACCTTATTAATTTCCTCTTCTACGGTTAAATTAACTTCTATAGGTTCCATGAATGCAACCGGCTCTTCTGCGATGTTGGTCGCCTCCAGGTTCTCGGTAGTTGTAAAAGCAAAGGAAAAAGTTAGGAAAGAAATTACGGTTAGGATTTTATACGTCATAAAAAGATTTAGATTTAAAAGAATGTTAATTAATTTCCAAATATTATGCCAACTTACAAAAATTAAATCATACAATACCTTACGTCAGATTTAATTTACCTTTTGGCGATAAAATTTTATAATTTGCTTGTATTCAAATAATTAAATTTTACTTTATAGTACACAACAAGTATGATAACGAAATCATTTCATTATTATTTCATAAAACATCAAATAAAAATTAAGAAAACTTAAAGAGTATCTAGCCTAGTGATTTAACATTTCTAAAAATATAAGATATACTCCCCACTCATACAAAGCCTGTACTATTTCATTCAATTATTATAAAGTTATTGGTTTTTTAGGGAGTCAAAAAAAAGTTGAGTTTTAATAAAATATTAATAAGACTATTTTAACAAGCCTATATATAGTTTATATCTTTACCCTCTTATAAAAAATAATGAACAAAAAAGTAATTCTTATGATTTTGGATGGTTGGGGAATAACTCAAGATCCAAAAGTCTCTGCTATTTCTAAAGCAAACACTCCATTTATAGACAGTCTCTTTAAAGACTATCCTAATGCGCAACTGTTAACCCACGGAATGAATGTAGGTTTACCAGAAGGGCAAATGGGTAATAGCGAGGTTGGACATATGAACTTAGGTGCAGGAAGAATCGTGTACCAGGATTTGGCAAAGATCAATCTGGCCGTTAAAAACAATAGCCTTATTAGTGAACCAGTTTTAGAGCAAGCCTTTGATTATGCTGTAAAGCATAATAAACCTATTCATTTTATGGGCTTATTAAGTGACGGTGGAGTGCATTCTCATATCAATCATTTAAAAGGACTGCTAAGCGCTGCGGAAGAATTTGGGGTAAAAGAAAAATACGTTCATGCATTTACAGATGGGCGCGATGTAGATCCGAAGTCTGGAGTGAATTTTATAACTGAAATTGAGGAACATTTAGAAAAAACAAATAGCAAATTAGCTTCAGTAATTGGAAGATACTTTGCAATGGATAGAGATAAGCGTTGGGAACGGGTTAAGAAAGCCTATGATCTTATTGTATCTGGAAAAGGACACAAAACAACCAATGCAGTTGAAGCAATTTCAGAAAGTTATAAAAACGGAGTTACAGACGAATTTATTGAGCCAATTGTGCTCACAAATGAATCTGGGCAACCAGTTGCTACTTTAAAAAATGACGAAGTTGTAATTTTCTTCAACTTTAGAACAGACAGAGGTCGCCAATTAACTAAGGTTTTGTCTCAAGAAGATATGCCTGAGTTTTCTATGAAAAGAATGCCTTTGTATTATGTAACTCTTACTAAATACGATGATCAATTCACCAATATAAATGTTGTCTTCAAAAAAGAGAATATTAAAACCACGTTAGGCGAAGTATTGGAATACATGGGGAAAACTCAAATTAGAATAGCCGAAACAGAGAAATATCCTCATGTTACTTTTTTCTTTTCTGGCGGAAGGGAAAAACCATTTAAGGGAGAAACACGCATTATGTGTAATTCTCCGAAGGTTGCTACCTACGATCTAAAACCAGAAATGAGTGCTTACGAAATTCGGGATAAAATAATTCCTGAACTAAAATCTAAAAAAACAGATTTTATATGTTTAAATTTTGCTAATCCAGATATGGTAGGCCATACCGGGGTTATGGAAGCGGCAATAAAAGCTTGCGAGGTTGTAGATGAATGTGCACAAAAGGTAGTAGAAACCGCTATTGAAAATGAGTACAGTATTTTGTTAATTGCAGATCACGGGAATTGTGAAGTAATGATGAATGCAGATGGGTCGCCAAATACATCACATACTATTAGTCCAGTTCCGGTAATACTGGTAGACGATGATATAAAATCCATAAAAAATGGTAATTTAGGTGATATAGCACCGACTATCCTTAAGTTGATGGGAATCACTAAGCCGGAGTTAATGACCCAAGAACCTTTAATTTAATACAAATAGAATAATATGAAAATTAGTTTATACCTTTTAGCATTCGCATTTTTAGCAAGTTGTGGGAACAGCAATAAAACAACAAATACTAATGCATCCACTACTACAACTGCAACCTCTTCTTCTACAAGCAGTTCTTCGGAAATGGCTGTAGAGACCAAAACTAAATCTAATATGCAACAAGGAATGTTAGTAGGAGAATTTGATAAAGCAGATCTTGAACAAGAAGCATTTTCTAAATGGTTCAATGAAGGATATAATGAATTCAATCCATCTGCTGAAGCAATGGCTACAATTAAGAAGAACATTTCAGATTATGAAATAATTGCTTTCATGGGAACTTGGTGTCCAGACAGCAGAAGAGAAACCCCAAAAGTATTCAAGATCTTAGATGAAGCTGGTTATGATATGTCTAATCTTACTTTTTATGGAGTTAATAGACAAAAGACCACAACAGATAATATTGAAAAAGAATTTGATTTAAACAGAGTTCCAACCGTGATCTTTTTGAAAGACGGAAAAGAGGTAAATCGTTTTGTAGAATATCCAAGAGAATCTATAGAAGAAGATTTTGCTAAAATCGTTTCTGGAGAAGATTACAAGAACTCTTATGCCGACTAATAAATAAGACGAATATCCCTACAATATTGTGAATTTTATTAACGTATTTTTCTTAGTAATTTTGCAGCATGCATAATACCAAAACGATTGCTGTAGATTTTGACGGAACTATCGTAGAAAACAGGTATCCTAAAATAGGCAAACCTATACTTTTTGCTTTAGAAACTTTACTCCATTTACAGAAAGATGGACATTTATTGATTCTTTGGACCTACAGGTCTGGTAGAGAATTACAAGAAGCCGTAGAATTCTGTAAGCAAAAAGGAATTGTTTTTTATGCTGTAAATAAAAGTTACCCCGAAGAGTTATATGATGAATCCCTGAGTAGAAAAATTCAGGCAGACATTTTTATAGACGACAGGAATATTGGTGGACTTCGTGGTTGGGGTGAAATTTATCATGAATTATCATCCTCCCCAGAGAAAGCAAAGTTTACAAATAAAAAGAAAAAAGAAAAATCAGGGAAGCGTATCCTGAATTATATTAAATCGAAATTATGATTATATCCAAATCCAAAGAAGAAATTGAATTAATGCGAGAGAGTGCTTTGGTAGTTTCTAGAACATTGGGAATGTTAGCTTCAGAAATAAAACCAGGAGTAACTACTTTGAAGTTAGACAAATTAGCGGAAGAGTATATTAGAGAACAAAAAGCAATTCCGGGGTTTTTAGGATTGTATGATTTTCCAAACACTCTATGTATGAGTCCAAATGCGCAGGTAGTTCACGGAATCCCAAATAAGAATCCATTAATTGAAGGTGATATTATCTCTATAGATTGTGGAGCTGTAAAAAATGGATTTTATGGAGACCATGCCTACACATTTCCAATTGGAGAAGTTGCAGAGGAAACCAAAAAATTATTACAAGTAACCAAGGAATCACTTTACGTAGGCATAAATGAATTTAGAGCTGGTAAAAGAGTTGGAGACGTTGGTTATGCTATTCAAAAATATTGCGAAGATCATGGCTATGGAGTTGTTAGAGAACTGGTAGGTCATGGTTTGGGTAAAACTATGCATGAAGATCCAGAAATGCCAAATTATGGCAAGAGAGGACGTGGTAAAAAATTTATTGAAGGAATGGTTGTAGCTATTGAGCCTATGATCAATCTGGGAACAAAAAACATAAATCAGCTTAACGATGGCTGGACAATTCTAACTGCAGATAATAAACCTAGCGCACATTTTGAGCATAATGTAGCTTTGGTAGATGGAAAGCCAGAGTTGCTTTCTACTTTTAATTATATCTACGAGGCATTAGGAATTACAAGTAACGAAGAAGACAAATTTAGATCTAAAGTTTATGGTTAAGAATTTCCGACAAGAGCAATGGGTAACCTATCATGATGAATCATGGCAGGAAAGGTTTGTGTACAAAATTTCCAATTATGGAAGAGTAATAAGTTTCGTTAAAAACCCAGAAGGAGAACTTATTAAAGGTGGTAGAACTGCAGGATATTTATCTTTTGTAGTGAACCTTAAAAATGGGAAAAAGAAGAATTACTATTTCCATAGAATTATCGCTGAATGTTTTCTTGAAAAGAAAGATGACGATCTTTTTGTTATTCATAAAAATTACAAGAAACAGGAAAATGCAGTTTCTAATTTAGCGTGGACCAATAAAGAGGAATGGACAAAACATCAATTTGGAAATCCTAATGTAAAGGAGAACAAAATGAAGCGTAAGCTAAGACAGGTAACATCCTATTCTAAATTGAGCTATGCGCAAGCAGTAATTTTGAAAAAGAAATTATTAGATCCAAATAGAAAAACCAGAATACGAATATTAGCGAAGCAATTCGGAGTTTCAGAAATGCAGTTATACAGAATAAAATCTGGAGAAAATTGGGGTGATATTGAAGTATGATCCAAAAGGCATTTAAATTTTTTCTAAATAAAATTCCTCGTCCTCTATTAATTAGAGCTAGTTATTTAATTAGACCGGTAATAGCTTTCAGTTTAAGAGGTTCAAAATACACAGATCCAATAGACGGTAGATCCTTTCGGAAGTTTTTACCTTATGGCTATGAGCAACAACGAGAAAATGTGCTTTCTCCTTCTACCCTCTCCCTGGAGCGCCATCGGTTATTATGGCTGTATTTAAAAAATAAAACAGGGCTGTTTTCTGAAAAAATAAAATTGTTGCATTTTGCTCCGGAACAAGCTTTTTATAAGCGGTTCAAGAAAATGAAAAATCTGGAATACACTACTACAGATCTCAATTCTCCTTTAGCAGATGTAAAAGCCGATATTTGTAATCTCCCTTTTAAAGATAATTCTTTCAATTTTATTCTTTGCAATCACGTTTTGGAGCATATCCCGGATGATACAAAAGCGATG
>JAGXIK010000074.1 GCA_024635715.1 Gillisia sp. | reverse complement strand
CAACTTCAGCATTTCTTTCCCTTGTGGACCTGAAAATGTAGATAAATTGACTGAAGCCGCTTTAGCTGAAGTCGAAAAAATTAAAAAGGAAGGTCCTTCAGAAAAGGATATGGCTAAAATAAAAGAATCCCTTTTATTGAATCGAAAAGAAAGCATTAAGCAAAACCGGTTCTGGCTAAACCAACTTTCTGCTGCAGATAGGGAAGAAAAAAATATAAATGAACTGCTGCAATTTGAAGAAAAAGTTGCTGCACTCACGGTTAAAGACATAAAGGATGTTGCCAATACTTTTTTAAATGACAAGTATCTTTTAGGTATACTGATGCCGGAAGAAATGGAATAACAGAATAATACCTAATTTAAAACCTGACAGGAATCCTGTCAGGTTTTTTTTGTTCTAGACTGAATGTAAACCATTTACCTTAATTTAAATCTGTTAAAATCTAAGCGAGCACATGTTAATTCAGCCTAGATATAGGAGGAAATCGTATTCCCTATATATTAATGTATAAGCTGTTAACAAAATCATTTTCTAAACCTGTAATAAATTGTATTTTTACCTTCTAAAATAGAATACAATTAATGGGTAAAATCATTGCTATTGCAAACCAAAAAGGAGGCGTCGGTAAAACGACTACTTCAGTAAATTTAGCAGCCTCCTTAGGGGTTCTTGAAAAAAAGGTATTACTAATAGATGCAGATCCTCAAGCCAATGCAACATCTGGTTTAGGGATAGATGTAGAAGCTGTAGAATTAGGAACTTATCAACTTTTAGAGCATTCTTGCAAGGCTGAAGAAGCTATAGTAAAGACTAATTCTCCCAATCTTGACATCATCCCATCTCATATAGACTTAGTAGCTATTGAAATAGAATTGGTAGATAAGGATGAGCGGGAATACATGCTTAAAAAAGCAATCACCCATTTAAAAGATACTTACGATTATATCCTTATAGATTGCGCGCCTTCTTTAGGCTTATTAACATTGAATGCTTTAACTGCTTCAGATTCCGTGATCATTCCTATCCAATGTGAGTATTTTGCATTAGAGGGTCTTGGAAAGCTTTTAAACACCATTAAAAGTGTACAAAAGATCCACAATGATAAGTTAGATATAGAAGGGCTTTTATTAACCATGTACGATTCTAGATTAAGACTCTCTAATCAGGTAGTAGAAGAAGTTCAGAAGCATTTTAATGAAATGGTATTTACCACAATCATTCAAAGAAACGTGCGTTTAAGTGAAGCCCCTAGTTATGGGGAAAGCATTATAAATTATGATGCTGCAAGTAAAGGAGCCAGTAACTATTTAAGTCTGGCACATGAAATAATTAAGAAAAATAGTTAAGCGATGGCGAAAGCTACCAAAAAGCAAGCATTAGGACGTGGACTTTCAGCCCTTCTGAAAGATCCCGATCACGATATAAAGTCTGCAGAAGATAAAAATGCCGATAAACTTGTGGGTCATATAGTTGAATTGGAACTTACTTCCATAGAAGTAAATCCATTTCAGCCAAGAACAAGTTTCAATGAAGAATCCTTACGTGAATTAGCTTCTTCCATTAAAGAATTGGGAGTTATACAACCAATTACGGTTAGAAAATTAGATTTCAATAAATTCCAATTAGTTTCTGGAGAACGAAGGTTTAGAGCTTCTAGGCTTATCGGTCTAAAAACGGTTCCTGCATATATTCGTATTGCGAACGATCAGGAATCTTTGGAAATGGCTTTGGTAGAAAATATCCAACGCCAGGACTTGGACCCTATTGAGATTGCGCTTTCTTACCAAAGATTGATAGACGAGATAAACCTAACTCAGGAACAATTAAGTGATCGGGTTGGAAAAAACAGATCTACCATTGCAAATTATCTAAGATTATTGAAGTTAGATCCAATCATTCAAACAGGAATGAGAGACGGATTTTTATCTATGGGTCATGGTAGAGCAATTATCAATATTGAAGATCCACAAATTCAGCTGGATATTTACGAAAAGATCCTAGAACGTTCCTTATCTGTTAGAGATACAGAGAAATTGGTGAGGGAATTGGCTGGCGGAGAAGCAAAGAAATCTGCTCCAAAAAGCCCAAATCTTTCTCAAGAATACAAAAAAGGAATTAAAGAATTTTCGGAATATCTTGGAGCCAAAGTAGATATTAAGATCGCGTCAAAAGGAAAAGGAAAGCTTATAATTCCGTTTACTTCAGAAGAAGATTTTAATAGAATCAAAAAAATGATCCAGGGTGAATCTTAAGTATCTATTAACTGCGTTTGTCTTTTTTATGGTGACTACGATTGTAGTGGCACAAAAAGATAGTTTGCAGATTAATACCAATCAAGATACCATTGTAGAAGCCAAAAAAGATTACAAGGAATACAATCCACTTGCACCAGCTAAAGCTGCATTTTTCTCGGCAATCTTACCCGGTCTGGGACAAGCTTATAACGGGAAATATTGGAAGATCCCTATTGCTTATGCCGGTCTTGGAGTAAGTATTTACTTTTACCTGGATAATGATAGGCAATATGATAGATATCGTGATGCTTATAAAAGAAGGCTTGCTGGATTTAAAGATGATGAATTCTATGTAAATCCTGCAAATCCTAGAGTTTCTACAGATGCTTTGATCAGAGCTCAAAAATTCTACCAACGGAATAAAGAGATTTCCTTATTAGTTACTGCTGGAATTTATATTCTAAATATTATAGATGCAAACGTAGATGCCCATCTTCAGCAATTTAATGTGAGCGAAGATCTCTCATTTAAACCTGCCGTTAATTTTGATGAGTATTCTGGCAAGACTCGATATGGTTTATCTTTAAATTTTAATTTCTAATTATGAAGATCGCACTTTTAGGTTATGGAAGAATGGGTAAGACCATTGAAAGAATAGCTATAGAAAGAGGGCATTCCATATCACATAGGATAAGTAGAGATATAGAAAAATCAGACCTTTCTGAAGCCGATGTTGCCATAGATTTTAGCATCCCAAAGGCAGCCTTTACAAACATAAAAACTTGTATAAACAATAAGCTTCCTGTAATATCTGGAACAACAGGATGGCTGGAGAATTACGAGCAAGCAGTAAAACTTTGTGAAGCTGAAAATTCAGCTTTTTTATATGCTTCAAATTTTAGTATTGGGGTGAATTTGTTTTTTGAACTAAATGAGAAGTTGGCTAAGATCATGGATCCTTTTCCGAATTATTCAGTAGAAATCGAAGAAACACATCATCTTCAAAAGCTAGATGCTCCAAGTGGCACTGCTATTAGTTTAGCACAACAAATAATAACCAATTCTAGAAAAACGGGTTGGCAATTGGATCATGCAGAAGAAAATGAAATTCCCATTACCGCAAAAAGAGAAGAAAATGTTCCTGGAACTCATACAGTTTCTTATAATTCAGACATCGATTCAATAGAAATTAAGCATACGGCACATTCTAGAGAGGGCTTTGCCTTAGGGGCTGTTGTTGCTGCAGAATGGATTAGAGATAAAAAAGGGGTGTTTTCTATGAAGGATGTCCTTCAAAATTTGACATAAATCAAGCGCCTGCTTGGCCCGCCCGAATGCTACGGGAAGGCCATCTAGGTATAGAATTATAAAATATTATTAAAAATCGAGGCGTCCGGATAGCTATAGGAACGGGATATTTAACCCTCAAAGAGGGATAAAATGTAACGGTACCAGTTTTTTAGACACTTATACCCTAAACTTAAGATATATGACTATTACGCAGTGGTTCTTATTTTTCCTGATCATTCAGGTTATTCATTTTCTAGGAACTTGGAAATTATATGTAAAAGCAGGAAGGCAAGCATGGGAAGCTGCAATACCAGTTTACAATGCTGTAATATTAATGAAGATTATCCACAGGCCATGGTGGTGGACTATTCTACTTTTTATCCCAATTGTAAACCTTATCATGTTTCCAGTAGTTTGGGTTGAAACTATTCGAAGTTTTGGAAAACATAGTTTGATGGATACTATTTTAGTAGTGGCTACCTTCGGATTATATATCTACTACATAAACTACATGGCAGATGTAACTTATATCCAAGATAGAAGTTTACATCCAAGAACTGCAGCAGGAGAATGGATAAGTTCTATTCTTTTTGCAGTGATCGCGGCAACTTTAGTACATACTTATATTATTCAGCCATTTACGATTCCTACTTCTTCCTTAGAAAAAACATTACTGGTAGGCGATTTTCTTTTCGTAAGTAAATTCCATTATGGAGCCAGGACTCCTTTAACCGCTGTGGCTTTCCCTATGGTTCACGATACTATTCCGATTCTAGGAGTGAAATCATATCTAGAAAAACCTCAGATCCCATATTTCCGATTACCAGGTTTCGAAAAAATTGAACGTTCAGATATAGTTGTTTTTAACTGGCCTGTAGATACAATGAATAACATGTATTTTACAGATAAGTACTATTACAAGCCTATAGACAAGAAAACAAATTATGTAAAGCGTGCTGTGGGTGTTGCCGGAGATTCATTGCGAATTGTAGATGGTAAGGTCTTTATTAATTCCGATCCTCTTAAATTACCGGGAAGAGCAAAATTGCAATACAAATACATTGGAACTTCAAAAGGAAAAGCATTCGACCCATATTATTTATATGAGCGCTATGATATTACAGATCCTTATAGATATGATCAAGGTTCAAATAAGTTTTTAATCACTCTTACAGAAGAATCCTATGAGAAATTCAAGGATCATCCCAATGTTGAAACTCTTGAACGTATGAATGATTCGGCTGGAAATAAAGAACAAGGTCTTTTTCCCAAGTCTAAAAGTTTATCATGGAATAAGGATAATTTAGGACCCATATTTATTCCGAAGAAGGGAGCGACCACTAAGTTAACTCCAGAAACTTTACCATTCTATAAAAGACTTATAGAAGTATACGAAGGATCGGAATTAGGTATTAACAATGAATTAAGTGTTAATGGCACTCAAGTACTACTTAACGGACAACCTACGGACACCTATACCTTTAAGATGGATTATTACTGGATGATGGGAGATAACCGCCACAATAGTCTTGACAGTCGTTATTTTGGATTTGTACCAGAAAATCATGTGGTTGGTAAACCAATTTTTGTTTGGTTTAGTTGGGATACCAATGGAGATGGTATTATGAACAAGATTCGTTGGGAGCGCCTATTCACGACAGTTAGTGGAGATAAAGAGCCTACCTCCTATTTACCGTATTTCTTAATTGGACTTCTAGTTTTATTCGGTTATAATTTCTTCAAGAAGAAAAGAGATTCATAACTAGCAAATAGTATTCCTCATGAAAGAGATCTTAGTAAGTCTTCCATATTTTGGGCCTATCTCTCAGTTTAAGGATTTAGTAAATACACCTAAAGTTTGGATAGAGAAAGAAGATAATTTCCAAAAGCAAACCTATCGCAACCGAATGTATATTTATGGAGCGAACGGAAAGTTAAGTTTGAATATCCCTATAAAACACTTGCCAAAGACCCAGGTTAAAGTGCACCAGAAATATAGCGAGGTTAAAATAGACAACGATGACAAATGGCAAAGCGTGCATTGGAAATCTCTGAAATCCGCTTACCAAACCTCTCCTTTTTTTGAGTTCTATGAAGATGATCTCGCTTCTTTATTTAGGAAAGAATATCTAACACTATTTGAGTTTAATATGGATTGTTTTGAAACAGTTCTGGAATGTCTTCAGTTAGATCTAGATTTTGAATTCACTTCTGAATATAATAAACAACCAGAGAATCTAGCTGACCATAGGAATTTGATCAATGCCAAAAGCAGCATATCAATTCCAGAATACATACAGGTGTTTCAAGAAAAACATGGCTTTATATCCAACCTCTGTATCTTAGATCTTCTTTTTAATGAGGGACCAAATGCGGTAGCATTTCTAAAAGCAATGTAGTTTTATTACCAGCTTATAGTTGAAAATATTGGATAATGATCTGATAATTTCACAGGAAACACCTCAAAAGTCTGTGTTGTTAAGCCTTCATCTATCATCATAAAATCAATTCGGAGTGGAAAATAACTTAGGTTGAAAGTTTTACCAAATCCACTACCTACTTCCAGAAATGCATCTTTAAATCTATCACCCTTAACCAGTTTGTAAATATAAGAGAATGCAGTGTTATTAAAATCTCCCAAGATCAAGGTCTTGTAAGGAGATTTCTCCACTTCGGCCATCATCATTTCTGCTTGTTTTTGCTGAAGCTTAAAACCATAGCCTATTCTTCCAAATAATTTTTTAGAATCCTCTTTTTGCAGATCGTTTATTCCTGGTTTTATATTTAGAGATTGAAAATGAACATTGAAAATACGTAGAGTATCTTCATTCTTAACAATATCTACAAAGATCGCATTGTTATTTCCATTTTCAGGAAAATCTACGGAATGGGTATTTATAATAGGATATTTTGAAAATATCGCGGAGCCAAATTCTGAGCCACCATCCTTCAGCTTTATAAATTTATAAGGATAGCTTTTCACCATTCCGGAAACTCCAACGAAATGTTCTTGTGTCACTAAGATATCTGGATCTTTTTCAGCAATAAAACTGGTGATCTTTTCTGGGATCTTATCATCTTCCACCCATTTATACGCATTGAACATCCTCACATTATAACTCATTAGAGAGATACTGTTATCTCCTTTAGCTTCTGGCTCACTCGAAAATTGGATCCAGGAAAGCACATAATTAAAGCCTAGCAATAAAACTATCAAAGAAAGCAATAGCTGTCTTTTAAATCGAATTGCCCAAAAGAGCAAAAAAATAAAATTAAAAAGAATTAGCAATGGCACCCCTAAACTGAGTACAGAAAGTAAAGGAAATGTTTTTGGAGGAACGTAAGGTAACAGGTATGAAAGCAAGAGCGCGAAGGCCATAATAGAGTTCAGGATAAATATCAATTTATCCAACAAGCCTAATTTCCTCATTTATTTGTCTTTACCGGCATGAAACAAGAAATCTTTCTCCTGTTTAGTTAAACTATCATACCCACTGGTGCTGATCTTATCTAGAATAGCATCAATTTTTTGTTGTTTTTCATCCTTATTAATGATTGGAACCTTTGTTTTATAAGGGCTTGTTCCTTTTTTCTTATAAACAGTTTTCATTATGGGTTTCGACTTTTGTGAAGAATCGAATAAAGAAACAAACCAATTGATCAATTTCTCGAAACCACTTCCTATATCATTTCCCATTGCCAATTGCTTGGTATACATATATCCAAAGAAAGCACCTCCTAAATGCGCAAAGTGCCCACCCGCATTACCAAATGGAATTTGGATAATATCTAATACTACCAGAAAAGCAGCGATATACCAGAACTTTATAGATCCTATAAACATCAACCTGATCCTCATATTCGGGACCTTTGTTGCTACTCCAACCAAAACAGACATCACTCCAGCAGAAGCTCCTACTAAATAAGATTTACCTGTAGCTTCAAAAGCAGGAAATAAATTATAGCTCAACATATAAACTAAAGCCCCAATTATAACTCCAAGGAAATAAAAAGTAAGCAGTTTTTTTGAGGAGAAATAACTAAGGAAATATATACCTGCGTAATAAAGAATAAGCATGTTAGAGAGAATATGCCAGATTCCTGAATGCAAAAAAGAATAAGTAATTATAGACCAGGGTTTAAAAATGAATTCTCCTAGCTCTTTTGGAAAAACCAACCACTCAGTTATAAAATTGGAAGGAAGGTTGAAAAGAAAGGCGATAGTTTTGAGCAGAAAAAAAAGGATAAATACCAAAACATTTATTGCAATCAGTTTTTCAACTACTGTTGCTGTTTGTAATTTATATCTGAATTTATCTGCTGGCCCCATTAATCCCACCTATTTTGTTCAAATTGATTCTTTTTCCAATACCACATCATAATAAACCCGAATAGGGCTCCACCTACGTGTGCAAAATGAGCTATTCCTCCACCAAACAAGGAGTAACCGGTAACCCCAGAGAATAGATCTATTGCAATTAATATAGGGATAAATATCTTTGCTTTGATAGGAACTGGCACGAATAGTAAAAATAATTCAACATTTGGAAATAACATACCAAAAGCGACTAAAACTCCATAAATTGCTCCAGAAGCTCCAACTGCCGGAGTATTATAGGCCGTAAACATACTTTCTAAGGTATCTTTAGAAACACTACCTAATATAGAGGTATTATACTGCCCAGTTTCCAATAATTGCTTAATGTCCATGGGATTCATACCCGCATCCACTAATGCATTATAACCAGATTCTACATGAAAATAATTAACTAACGAGTGTATTATTGCTGCTCCAATCCCGCAAGAAAAGTAAAAGAATATAAATTTATTCTTCCCCAACATTTGCTCGATAGGACCTCCAAAAGCCCATAAAGCGTACATATTAAAAAGTATATGCATAAACCCACCATGCATGAACATGTGAGTAACAACCTGCCAAACTCCAAAATTTTCATTTTGAAAGAACCAAAGGGAAAATAATTTATAGGTGTAATCACCAACGAACATAGTGCCAATAAAAAATATGGCATTTATGATAATAAGTATTTTAACAGTATCTGTAATTCTTCCCATTTACATGAATTTTTTTTCCAGTTCTTCCACTGGCAAGGTAATAAAAACAGGCTTGTTAAACGGCGTTAAACTCGGCTCTTTACAAGCAAATAAACCATTAACAATATGCTGCTGTTCTGTAGAATTTAACAAATTCCCAGACTTTACCGCCATACTCTTTGCTAAAGATTTGGCAAGCAGATCTGTATGAGAAAAATTGTTTTCTGGCACTTCATTCTGAAAATCTACCAGAAGTTGTTCCAGTAACATTTCTACTTCACTTTCTGAAATAGAAGTTGGAATCCCTATAATTTCTGCGGAATTAGATGTTATTTCTGAAAATATAAATCCGGTTTGTTCTAGCGAATCTTTAATGCCTTTCAATAATTCTGTCTCCTGTTGATTAAACTGAAGCACCAATGGAAATAATAATTGCTGACTCACAGCTGCTGAAACTGTTATACTCTTTAAAAGTTCTTCGTATAAAATTCTAGTATGCGCTCTATGTTGGTCTATAACCAACATTCCATTTTTAAGCGTGCTAATAATAAATTTCTTATTTAACTGAAAAGTAGAGCTTTGTGCTTCCTCAGTTTTAGAAGCTCCAAAAAGATTCCCTGTTACTTCCTCGCTTTCAAATTCTATTTGGCGAACATCTACATCGTCATTTCCAATAGTTTCAGATTGTAGGCCAGTGTAGAGACTTTCCCAATTAGAGGATTCCTTTTTGAAATTACTTTTAAAATTAGAAGAAGTTAGAGCTTCATTTTTGAATGGATTAAAACTCCTATCTACTTCTACTTGAGGCGTAGAAGCTCGTTTATTTTCATAATTATATGGTGTATCCAAATTTGGATCTCGCTCAAAATCGAGCACAGGTGCAACATTAAATTGTCCCAAACTATGTTTAATTGCACTTCTTAAAATGGCATATAACGCATGCTCATCGTCGAACTTAATTTCGGTCTTGGTTGGATGAATATTGATATCTATACTCTTAGGATCTACCTGAAGGTATAAAAAGTAGCTAGGATAAGCTCTATCCTTCAAGAGACCTTCAAAAGCAGCACTTACCGCATGATTCAAATAAGGACTTTTGATAAACCGGTCGTTCACAAAAAAGAATTGCTCTCCTCTGGTACGCTTTGCATATTCTGGCTTCCCAACGAAACCGGAAATTTTCAAGATTTCTGTCTCTTCGTTTACAGGAACCAATTTTTCATTGGACTTTCCTCCTAAAATATTGGTAATACGTTGCCTGTAATTAGAGGCGGGAAGATTAAATAATTCCCCGACATTATGGACTAACGAAAATGAAATTCCAGGATGCGCCAATGCTACACGTTGAAATTCATCTATGATATGACGGGTTTCTACAGTATCCGACTTTAAGAAATTTCTTCTGGCAGGAATATTATAAAATAGATTCTTAACACTTATAGAAGTTCCTTTTGCAGTTACACAAACTTCCTGAGATGTAATTTCACTCCCTTCAATTTTTATGCAAGTTCCCACTTCATCTTCCTCTCTCCTGGTTTTTAGTTCTACATGAGCAATTGCAGCTATAGATGCTAATGCCTCTCCCCTAAATCCTTTGGTTTGAAGTTGAAAAAGATCTTCGGCAGCTTTGATTTTTGAAGTGGCGTGGCGCTCGAAACTTAATCTGGAATCGGTGATGCTCATCCCAGAACCATCGTCTATCACACTAATAAGGATCTTCCCAGCTTCCTTGATATATACCTGAATTGTAGAAGCTTTCGCATCTATGGCATTTTCCAGCAATTCCTTAATAACAGAAGCAGGCCTTTGAACTACTTCGCCAGCAGCAATTTGATTAGCCACATGGTCTGGCAGTAGATGAATAACATCGGTCATGGAAAATTAATTCGAAAAGATGGATAAATCAAAATCTATGATCCATAAGAAAATTAATATCAAAACGATAATAATATAGATCACGCGCTTATTGATCTCGCGATTACCTCTGGTTCTACTGGAACTTCGCGCATCTGCCCATTGTGCGCCGAAATCATTAGAATTTGTGGTGTTTTTATATTTGTTGAATTTGGAATCGAAGTCGTAAATATTCCCTGTGTCTTTTCCTTTATAATAACGGGGAGTGTAATTATAGCGGGTGTTCTTCTTGGATTTATAGAGACTGAATTTCAAAATACTCGTTGTTTCTTAATAGAACTTCAAATTTACTTAAAAAGCGAGAGAAAAGAAAGCTTGTTCAAGCAAAAAGAAAAGAACAAGAATAATGCCGAAAGATCTAAGTTTTAAAACTTGGCGTCAATTCTTAATTGTGCCATTTTAATGGCTGTTACTGCAGCTTCAGAACCTTTATTTCCTAATTTACCACCGGAGCGATCTATAGCTTGCTGCATGTTTTGATCTGTTAGCACACAAAAAATTACAGGGATGTCATTTTGAATGTTTAGATCTTTGATGCCCTGAGTTACTCCTTGGCATACAAAATCGAAGTGTTTGGTTTCTCCTTCAATCACACTTCCAATGGCAATAATAGCATCCAGCATATCGTAGCTTTGCTGCATTTTTTTACAACCATAAATAAGCTCGAAGCTTCCTGGAACATCCCAACGAACAATGTTTTCGTTAATCACTCCATTTTCCTTCAAGGTATCGAAGGCGCCTTTAAAAAGGCCTTCCGTAATATTTTCATTCCATTCGGCTACAACAAGACCAAACCGGAAGTTCTTAGCTTCCGGCATTTGGCTTTTATCGTATTCGCTAAGATTTTTTCCTTGTGTTGCCATAGAAAATCTTTAGTTCATTGCTTCCGCCTTACCTAAATAGATAGCTACTTGGTTTGCTTCTGGGGTGTTCGCAAATTCGTCTTTAATTCTATTTAAATATTCAGCAGCTTGTTCACCTTCACCCAATTGGATAGCAGTAATTGCAGCTTTTAGTAAAAATCTAGGCGTGGTAAATTCGTTAGAACGCATTGTTGCCGCCTTCTCGTAATAATTTAAAGCTTCTTCAGGCTGATCTAATTGAAGAAATGCATCTCCCATACCACCAACTGCTAAAGCAGATAAGATCTCATCGTCTCCATCAAAATCTTCTAAATGATCTATAGCTTCCTGATACTTATTTGTGTTCAAATATGCAAACCCAGCATAGTAATGTGCAAGATTTCCTGCATTTGTGCTTCCGTAGTTATCTATGATATCAAGGAAACCATATTTTCCTTCACCACCATTTAATGCCATAGTATATAAAGAATCGCTCTCTGCACCTGTTCCAGCTAAAGCAGTGTCAAAATATTGCTGAGCTTGAAACATTTCGTTAGAAGCTTCTAATTCTTTAGGCTCTTGAATAAAACGTTGCCATCCTAAATATCCTAAAGCAACAACAGCTGCCAATCCTACAATGATATAGATCCATTTTTGATTGTCTGCAACCCACTCTTCTGTTCTACCAGCACCTTCATCTAAGGTGTTAAAAACTTCTGCGGTTGTAGATTCCTCCTCTACTTGATTCTTTCTTTCTTCCTTAGTAGACGGTTTAGAACCTTTTTTCTTGTATGTAGCCATAAAATTGGTTTAATGAGTCGCAAAAATAAAATTTTTATTCTTATTTGAAAGGGAAATTATTTCTTATTTTTTAATACTTTCTGCGCGTTTCTATTACCTTTATAAAAATATAATTAATAATTATTAAGCTGAATACCAGCATTTTATGTTTCTAAAAACGTTATCCCTAGTCAATTATAAAAATTTAGATTCCTCCAATTTTGATTTCGACTGCAAAATAAATTGTTTTGTAGGTAGAAATGGCGTTGGAAAAACCAACATTTTGGATAGTATCTATCATCTATCTTTTGGAAAGAGTTATTTCAACCCAATTACCAGTCAAAACATCAAACACGACGCCGACTTCTTTGTTATTGAAGGCTCCTTAGAAAAAAATGAGCGGGAAGAGCATATTTTGGTTAGCGCCAAGCGCGGGCAAAAAAAGGTGATAAAAAGAAATAACAAAGCTTACGAGAAATTCAGTGAACATATAGGTTTTATTCCTGCAGTAATGATCTCTCCTGGCGATCGCGACCTTATTATTGAAGGCAGTGATACCCGAAGAAAATTTATGGATGGTGTGATCTCCCAAAGCGATCAGCTTTATTTAAATTCATTGATCTCCTACGGAAAAGTGCTCGCCCAGAGAAATGCACTTTTAAAATATTTTGCTGCAAATGCGAAATTCGACAGGGACACCTTGGAGATTTATAATGCGCAACTTACAGAGTTTGGAAATATCATTTTTGAGAAGCGAAAAGCATTTTTAAATGAATTTATACCGATCTTCAATAAACGCTATTCAGAAATTGCAAACAATCAGGAGGAAGTAAGCCTGGAATACAAGAGTAAATTATTTGATAGATCTATTTCAGCTTTATTGGAAGAAAATCTTCAAAAAGACATGCTTCTTCAGTACACCAGTGTAGGATTGCATAAAGATGATCTTAGTTTCGAGATAGATGGACATCCTATTAAAAAATTTGGTTCTCAGGGCCAACAAAAATCCTTTCTTATTGCATTAAAGTTGGCGCAATTCGACTTTATTAAAAAAGTGAGTAAGGTAAACCCTATACTATTGTTAGATGATATTTTCGATAAGTTAGATGAGCAACGCGTGGCACATATTATAACGCTGGTTGCTACAGATGAACTTGGACAGATATTTATTAGCGATACGCATGTAGATAGAACAGAAAAAGTAATGATAGAAAGCAACCAAACCTTTAAAATATTTAAACTATGAT
>JAGXIK010000073.1 GCA_024635715.1 Gillisia sp. | reverse complement strand
TGGAAATAGGCTTTGCTCGCCAATATTCATACTTATTTCATAGTGCTCTTTTTCATATCCAAAAGATCCTGCCATTCCGCAACAACCAGAAGCTATTATTCGCACTTTATGGTTTGTTGGGAAATTGAGAATATCAAAAGTATATGCAGAATTGGATAAAGCCTTTTGATGGCAATGTGTATGAATTTTTATCTCCTTTTTTTCTGAAGAAAACGAACTCGAATTGATATTTCCTAATGCCATTTCTTTTTTTAGAAATTCTTCAATCAAGAAACAATTTCTAGATAAGTTTTCAGCCTTTATCTTGTCTTCAGCTAGTCGAAGATATTCATCTCTAAAGCCTAGGATCGCTGAAGGTTCTATTCCTAAAAGTGGAGTATTTTCAGAGATCAGTTCAGAAAAAAGTTCAATGTTTTTATTAGCAACCACCTGTGCTTCCTCCAAAAATCCTTTGGAGATATAACTTCTTCCACTTTCAGGATTGTTGATCATCTTTACTTGATAGTTCAATTTTTCGAGCAATACCAGTGCATCAATTCCAACTTCAGCATCTAGATAATTGGTGAATTCATCCTTAAAAAGATAAACCGTTTTAATAGGAGCTTCTAATGTTTTCTGATTCTTTTTATAATATTCCCATAAAGTGACCTTTGAAAGTTTTGGCAAACTTCTTTCTGAAGCTATACCCATGATGCTCTTTGCAAGCCCAGCAGTTAGAGTGTTCGAAAATAGGAAATTTGAGATCCCAGTCGCTTTGGAGGCCAATTCATTCATCTTGGAATTATTAGCAAAAGCTTTACTTCTTAAGGACTTTCCGTTTGATTTTTGATATTGGTATTGAAACTCTGCTTTTAGAGCTGCAACATCTACATTAGATGGACATTCACTTTTGCATCCTTTACAACTAATACAGAGATCAAAGACTTCTTTTAGTTCTTCATGCGCGAACTTATTTGCTTTTTCTGAATTGGTTAGAAATTCCCGCAAAGCATTTGCACGTGCTCTGGTAGTATCTTTTTCATTTTTAGTCGCACGGTAACTTGGGCACATTGTTCCACCAGCCTCTACCGACTTTCTGCAATCTCCACTTCCATTACATTTTTCTGCCAATCTTAAGATTCCTTGGGAATCAGAAAAATCCATTAGAGTTTTAATCTCTGGTTCTTTTCTATCTATCTCATAGCGCAAGGAAGTGTCCATTGGCGCAGTATTCGTGATTTTACCCGGATTAAAGATATTAAGTGGATCAAAAATAGCTTTTACTTCCTCAAGAAGTTTGTAATTTTTAGAACCTATCATCAGTTCAATAAATTCCCCACGAAGTCTCCCATCTCCATGTTCTCCGCTCATAGAACCTCGATATTTTTTCACCAAAACAGCAACCTCTTCTGTGATCTTTCTAAAAAGAATTACATCTTCTTCTTTCTTTAGATTCAGGATTGGTCTTAAATGTAATTCTCCTGCCCCGGCATGTGCGTAATAAACTGCTTCCTGTTTATGGTTTTTCATGATCTCAGAGAATTCTGCGATATAATTAGCCAGATCTGGTACGGCAACAGCTGTATCTTCTATACAGGCAACCGCTTTTTTATCTCCAATTATATTCCCGAGCAAGCCTAGTCCGGCTTTACGTAACTCTAAGGCTTTATCTATTTGCTCGTCCATGAGAACAGGCAAAGCGTAGGTGAGATTTGTGTTTTCTAATCTATTTAACAGAACATGAATTTGGTTATTCAAGTCCTCCTGATTTTCAGACCGCAATTCCAACATAAGAATGGCCTTAGGATCTCCTTCAATAAAAAATCTGTTCTCTTTATATTTTAAATTCTGAATCGTACAATCCAGAATTACCTTATCCATCATTTCACAGGTGTACAAATCACTTTCCATAGCAGGTTCTACAGCTAGCATACAATTTTCTATACTCGAAAAATGAGCAGCTACCATCGCAGTATATTTTGGGGCTAAAATATCTAGTTGCAAGGTGATCTCTGTTGTAAAAGCCAGGGTTCCTTCACTTCCGGAAAGCAGCTCACATAGATTTAATACTTTGTTGTTTTCAGAAAATACTTCGGTATCAATTAAACTATCTATTGCATAGCCCGTATTCCTTCTATGAATAGTTTCTAACGGAAATTCTTTTGTTATTTCTTTCTGAACTTCAGCAGGAGAAAGCAATTTATAAAGCTTCTTATATATGTCAGATTCTAAAGATTTTCCTTTTTTATGATCTTCAAAATCATTTCTTGAAATAGCATTAAATTCAGCTTCACTACCATCACTCAAAATTGTTTTTAATCCAAGGGTTTTATCACGGGTTGTTCCATATTTAATAGAAGTAGTCCCGCTGGAATTATTCCCAACCATACCCCCAATCATACATCTATTAGAAGTAGATGTATTTGGCCCAAAGAATAGTCCATATTCCTCTATAGCTCTATTTAGATCATCTCTAATAACACCCGGTTCTACCACTGCAGTTCTATTACTAGGATCTATTTTTAAGATCTTATTGAAATGTACAGAAACATCTACTACTATCCCGCTACCCACGCATTGTCCCGCCAAAGAAGTTCCAGCAGTTCTAGGTATTAATCCAATATGATTTTGAGTTGCAAAATCTATAAGCAACTTGATATCTTCTTTGTTTTTAGGGTAACAAACTGCCAATGGTATTTCTCTATATACTGAAGCATCCGTGGCGTATATGTTTTTATGTAGGTCGTCAAAGAAAAGTTCCCCGTTGAGAGTTCTTTGTAATTCTAATAATTTCTCTTTCATAGCTGCACTAAAATTACAAATTAATACTACATGTCCTTAACAACCTATTAATGATTATTAACAATAGATTGGCTATTGAGGGCATTTCAGTGTGATTTTAACGTTTAAATTTGCCAAATAAACTAAAACAAATCAAACATGAAAAAATTAATTTTATTGGCAATATTCGCACTTGGAGCAACGGTTGCTACCAATGCACAAACGATCTCTGAAAATGCGCTAGGTTTGCGTCTTGGAGGTGGTAATGGAACTGGAGCAGAGGTTTCCTACCAAAGAGCTTTAGGTGATAATAACAGATTGGAGTTAGACCTTGGTTGGAGAAATGATAATAATAATTACGATGCGATAAAACTTGCAGCTTTATACCAATGGGTATGGAATATTGAAGGTGGTTTTAACTGGTATGTTGGTGCCGGTGGTGGTATTGGAAGTGTTTCTGACAGCAGAGACGTTTATGATGACAATACTTTTATTTTCCTTGCAGGAGATATAGGAATTGAATATAATTTTGATATTCCTTTATTGATCTCATTGGACTTTAGACCTGAGATTGGTTTTTACAACGACAATTATAAAAATAACAGAGGACTTAACGATTTCTCACCAGATATCGCATTAGGACTTAGATACCAATTCTAGACTTAAACAATTTTTATATTTTAAAGGCTGAAGGAATTAAAACTCTATTCAGCCTTTTCTATTTCCATTATTGCCTTTTCATATAATTTCTCATAGATAGGCACTATCTTATGGATATCGAAAGCAGTAGCTTGCTCGCGGGCATTCAGTTTGAATTTTTCTAGGGTGCTTTCGTTTTCTAATATTTTAATAGAATTTGCAGCCATCTCATCTATGTTTCCAACCTCACTTAAATACCCAGATATCCCGTGTATATTAACCTCTGGAAGTCCGCCGCTATTAGAAGAAATAACCGGTACCCCATTTACCATAGCCTCCAAGGCTGCTAAACCAAAACTCTCTTTTTCTGAAGGCAACAAGAAAAGATCTGAAAAACATAAGATCTTATCTACCTCATTACTCTGGCCTAGAAAAACTACTTTATCCTGTATACCTAGTTCTTGGACTAAAAATTCGGCTTTTTCTTTTTCAGGTCCTTCCCCAACCATTATAAGTTTAGATTTTACAGTCTTTTGAACAATATAAAAGATTCTAATTATATCTAAGATCCGTTTTACTGGTCTAAAATTACTTACATGAGAGATAATCTTTTCGTCTTCGTCTGCCATTAATGTACGTTGGCAGTCTGTAAACCCAATCCTGAATTTATCAACATCAATAAAATTTGGAACCACTTCGATCTCCTTTTTGATCTTAAAAAACTTTAAGGTATCCTCTTTTAAAGATTGAGAAACAGAAGTAACTACATCACTATTATTAATACTAAAAGTAACAGCAGGTTTGTAAAAAGGATGATTTCCTACTAGCGTAATATCTGTACCATGCAATGTGGTTACCATAGGAATAAATATTCCATCTTCTTCTAGCATTTTTTTCGCCATATACCCAGCATAAGCATGCGGAATTGCATAGTGTACATGTAAAACCTCTATTTTATGAAGCTTTACCATGGTCACTAACTTACTACTTAAAGCTAATTCGTAAGGCTGGAAATGAAAAAGTGGATACTCGGGAACATTAACTTCGTGAAACTTGATATTTCCAGTAAGTTGTTCGAGACGCACAGGTTGTTTATAGGTAATAAAATGAATTTCGTGGCCTCTTTTGGATAGTTCCATACCTAATTCTGTTGCCACTACTCCACTCCCGCCAAAGGTGGGATAACAAACTATACCTATTCTCATGATTTATTACTCTATAGATTCATATATAACACTTTGTATCTTTTCCCGAATGTTCTCTCTAATTAGTTTCCGGTTATTTACATCCGGATAGGTTCTATTAGATAAAAACACGTAGACTATTTCCTCATCAGGATCTGCCCAAGCTAAAGTACCGGTAAATCCTGTATGACCAAAACTAGATAAAGAAACACAACCACAAGTAGGACCTGATGTTCCTAATTGAGGTTTGTCGAAACCAACACCTCTCCTTACATTTTGATCACAATAATAACAGTTATTAAACTTATCTAAAGTTTCCTGTTTAAAATATTCTTTACCTCCATAGTTACCCCCGTTTAAATACAACTGCATCATTTTTGACACATCTGTAGCATTACTAAACAGTCCGGCATGACCTCCAATTCCGCCTTGCATTGCGGCTCCTTGATCATGAACATATCCTAAAACTTCTTGTTTTCTCCAAAGTCTATCATATTCTGTCGGCACAATTCTACTTGTATCTATCTCGTTTAAAGGCAAATAAGTAATAGTATTTGCTCCTAAGGACTTATAAAAATGCTCTTTTACTAAATAGCTTAGGGAAGAATTATAATAATCTTCAATATAATATTTCATAATATAAAAAGGTAGATCACTGTATTTGTAAGCTAGTTTAGATTCAAGCTTACTATCTCGTATAGTCCCCATTATAGAATCCCGTAGATCGTCCCTTATAAACATATTTTTTGCAATCTGCGTATTAAAAATATCCATAGGCTCCTCCCTATAATATTTAACAGATCTCCCTCTTGTTTTCTTGTCTAAAGTAGATATATAAAAAGGGATCCAAGGTTTTAAGCGGGCATAATGCATAAGCATATCCTGCAGCTTGATATTAGCTTTATTGGAACCCTTGAAAAATGGCATTAGATCTCCTAATTTCGAATTGAATTTAAGCTCCCCTTTACCCTCAAGCTCAATAATAAAAGGTAAAGTGGCAAGTATTTTAGTTAATGAAGCCAAATCATATACTGAAGAATCTGTTACTTTGGTAGTTTTCTCATAGGTATGAAAACCAGCATTTCTTTCATAAATCACCTTTCCTTTTCTGGCTATAATAACCTGTAATCCGGGAGTCATTTCTTCTGAAATAGCAACATTAATCAATGAGTCTATTTTTTGAAGTTTATAAGAATTCATACCAACAGCTTCAGGATACCCATAACTCAATCGGTTTAAACTTTTAGTGTAATATCCTGTACCTGCAGGAAATTCTTGACTAATACTTACCGGCAACCTTCCTTTCGCCCCCAAGGCTCCAAAAATAATTTCTGCAGATTTTTTTTGAGCGGCTTCAGAGTTTTGATAACTCATTACTATTCCCTCTATATTACTACTGGAATTGAGGTCCATAAGCGCATAAGGCCTTGTAAAGACATCTAAAATAGTAATATTATTTCTGGATATTTCATGAATCCAACTTGCCTCTTCCTCAGTAAAAGCATATTTCGCCCAAGGTGAAGCATTGGATTTATGATATCCAATAATCACTTGATTATAATTCTTTAATTTTCCCAACAACTCATCCAGCTTCTCAGCCTTAACCCAATCTACTTGTGTGTATTTAGATAATTGATGATAAAATGCAGTGCCATCATCGTCTCCTAAGTTTACATAAGCTATCTTTTTATCATCAAGCTCCTTTATAGGAAGAATACCTACATCGTTCTTAATAAGCGTGATCGCATTCTCTATAAGTTCATCATAAAGAGCAAGATCTTCTATTGTGTTGAGTTCTGAAATAAGATTTGTAGTATCTACGGCCTTATAATTATGTAAACCCGCTTTATATTTCGCAAATAATATCTTTCTAACAGAATGTGCCATTCTCACTTCTGTAATGGTTCCATCATTATAAGCCTCCATGATCTTATCGGCAGCCTTAGGTACATCTTCAGAGATCAATAAAATATCATTCCCAGCCATAAATGCTGCAAGGTCTATTTCACCAGGATTCTTGTAATTTGATGCTCCTTTCATATTAAGAGCATCTGTAAAAATAAGGCCATGAAAATTTAATTCCTTCTTAAGCAAATCGGTTACAATAGTTTTAGATAAGGAAGATGGAATGGTTTCCTGTGTTTCCAAACCTGGTATATTAAGATGCGCAACCATAATACTGGAAACCCCTTCTTCAATTAGCTTTTTAAAAGGATATAATTCTATGCTATCTAATCTGCTTTTAGAAAAAGAAATTGTTGGTAAGGTTTTATGGGAATCTCTTTTGGTATCTCCGTGGCCAGGAAAATGTTTTGCACTGGAGAGAATTCCTTCCTTATGCATACCTCTCATAAAAGAAACCGACTTTAAAGTGACATTTATTTTTTCCTCCCCAAAGGAGCGATTTCCAATAATTGGATTTAACGGATTTGTATTGATATCTACTACTGGAGCAAAATTAATATGTACTCCCAACCTTTTGGAATTACGAGAGATAGCAGCCCCAGCTTCTTCTATTAATTTAAGATCTTGAATGGCTCCTAAGGTCATGTTCCATGGGAGTGCAAATGTAGAATCCAGCCTCATTGCAAGACCCCATTCTGCATCCATTCCAATAAGTAGGGGCGTTTTAGAAAGCTCTTGAAATTCGTTATTTAATTTTGCCTGACGCTGTGGCCCACCTTTAGAAAATATGATTCCTCCAATATGATAATCTGCAATTAGCTTACGAACTTTATCAACGTCTTTCCCATTTTTATTAGAAAATACATCTACCATAAATAACTGCCCTACTTTTTCCTGCAGGCTCATATTCCCATAGATACTATCCACCCACACCATCTGATCTTTAAAATCTTTTGCAATTAGTGGATTATTATTCTGAGAAAAGCAAGTAAGGCTGAAAAATAGAATTAATAGAGTTGAATAAAATTGGGGTATTTTCATTCAGTATTTAGTTTAAAAAACGATTATGCCAGCTATCTGATGCAGGTACTTCCCAATCTGATAAATATTCACCTTTGTTATTTACCAAGTTATTAAATACAATAGTATTCTTGCTAACCGCCTTTTCCTTGGCCATTTTTCTGAAATCTATTAGGGTTTTATAAGCAACAAACTCCCCTTGCTTATAACTTACATTCATTTTATCTAAAAGATCTACATTGTACTTCTGTTCCAAATCCTGGATAAACTTTACAGAACTATCTATAGAACAACCTGTAGCAGCATTTAATTGCTGATCTAGCGCCAAGGTGATAAAACGTTTGTATTTTATTTCGAAAGAAGCTTTAAGATCTGCTCCATGGGCAGTCCATTGTGTAATAAAGCTCTCCAGTTTTGAAGTGATTTCTTGAAGTTCTAGATCTGTAAATGATCTATTTGATTGATATATCCAAACTCTAGAAGAATCTGGTAATTCGGTAAAAGGTACTAGCATATTTTGTGGAATTATATTTTTACAAAGCTACTTTTTTAAAGGGATAGCTTCAAATATAGTACCACTAAAATGATGATGTTAACACCAATTTATTAGTTAAATAATTGCGAATAATATTCTAAGTTGGAATATTAGAGATCGTGAGCATTTGCTATCATTTCTGCAACATCCATTACCTCGATCTTTTCTTCTTGGTTTTTACCCTTAACACCATCTGTCATCATTGTATTGCAAAATGGACAACCAGCTGCTATAATGTCTGGCTTAACTTCCATTGCCTGCTCAGTGCGCTCTATATTCACGTCCTTATTTCCAGGTTCTGGTTCTTTAAACATTTGTCCACCTCCGGCTCCACAACAAAGACCGTTGGATTTACACTTACGCATTTCAACTAATTCCACTTCCAGTTTCCTTAGCAGGTCCCTTGGAGCTTCATAAACGTTGTTAGCGCGACCTAAGTAGCAAGGATCATGAAAAGTGATACGTTTTCCTTTGAATTTACCACCCTCAACTTTTAACCTTCCTTCTTCCAAAAGTGATTTTAAAAAGGTAGTATGATGCATTACCTCATAATTACCTCCTAGTGCTGGGTATTCATTCTTAATCGTATTAAAACAGTGAGGGCAAGCAGTTACAACTTTTTTTATTTCGTAACCATTAAGCACTTCTATATTAGTTACAGCTTGCATCTGAAAAAGGAACTCGTTACCCGCTCTTTTTGCAGGATCTCCAGTACAACTTTCTTCAGTCCCCAGAACAGCAAAATCTACTTTAGCTTCATGCAATAACTTCACAAATGCCTTAGTGATCTTTTTAGCTCTATCATCAAAACTTCCAGAACAACCCACCCAAAATAGGACTTCAGGTTTTTTTCCTTGAGCCATATATTCGGCCATTGTTGGTACTTTGATTGCTTCTGCCATTTTAAATACTTTTATAATTCAGTGATTCTTAATAAAACATAAGAATCTAATTTTTAATTACTTAAACTACTTTAATTGAAGTTCCAATTCAACCTAATTCTCCTTAGCCCAATTCAATCTATCCATTTGATTGTAAGGCCATGGAGCTCCATTATTCTCTATATTGTTCATTGCATTTGCAAGATCTGTTGGTGCTGCACTTTGCTCCATTACCAGATAACGTCTCATATCTAAAATAATAGATAATGGATCTATTCCTATTGGGCAAGCTTCTACACAAGCGTTACATGTGGTACAGGCCCAAAGTTCCTCTCTTAAAATATAATTATCTAATAATTGTTTGCCATCATCTTCGAAACTTCCTTTTTCATTGATAATGCTTCCAACTTCTTCCAGTCTATCTCTGGTATCCATCATGATCTTTCGTGGAGACAACTTTTTACCGGTTTGATTAGCTGGACATTCTGCAGTACAGCGCCCACATTCTGTACAGGTATAAGCGTTTAAAAGCTGGACTTGATTGAGGTCCATAACATCTGATGCGCCAAATTTCTCAGGAACTTCATCTTCTGCTCCTTCCGCAGGAATCGCATAAGGATCGGCATCTGGATCCATCATTAACTTTACTTCACTAGTAACTGCTTCCAAATTATCAAATTTCCCTTGTACAGTTAATTTTGAAAGATAAACATTAGGGAATGCCAATAAAATATGAAGGTGTTTTGAATAGTATAAATAATTCAAGAAGATTAGAATACCAACTATATGCAACCACCACGCAGTTCTTTCTATAATTATAAGACTTGCATTACTGAAGCCTTCAAACCAAGGCAATAAAAACTGACTTACTGGAAAAGAACCTGCTATACCAGCATTCTGCGCATAATGATCTGCACCATTAAGCTGTAATTGGTAATCTGCTCCATTCATAGTTAGGAAAAGGATCATAAGAACCATTTCAAAATATAGAATATAGTTTGCATCATTTTTAGGCCAACCTTTCAGCTCATTACCTAAAAAACGATATATATTGGTCACATTTCTTCTTAACCAGAAAATGATCACCCCTAACAACACAAATAGAGCTAAAATTTCAAAAGTAGCTATCAAAAAATCATATCCAGATCCTAGAAAAGAAAGTATTCTATGAGTCCCAAAAACTCCATCTATAATAATTTCTAAAACTTCTATATTAATAATAATAAATCCTAGATATACTATAATATGTAGAAATCCAGCAAAGGGTCTTTTTACCATTTTAGATTGACCTATTGCTACTTTTGCCATTTTAGCAAAGCGCTCTCCCGGATTATCTGATCTATCTACTTTTCTACCTAATTTTACGTTGCGTATTACACGGCGAATATTGAATGTAAAAAAAGCAATACCAGCCACGAGGACAATGAAAAAGGCAATTTGAGCAATGAGTTGCATAGTTATTCTATTTTAAAGAATCTTTAGGAGCTTGATATGATCCTGGTTTTTTACCGAATAATGAAAAGTGAACATATCTTTTAGGATTCAATTTAAGATCTTGTAATAATTCTTCCAACTGCTTAGTAGCACGGTCTAAATTATTATATACTTTATCATCATTAAGAAGCTTACCAGCAGTTCCTTTCCCATCATTTAAATTACTTGATAATTGCTCAAAATCTGCAATTACAGCCTCAAGTTTATTAGTCATTCCATTTAAATCTACCTGAGCAAGTGTATCTGAAAACTTGTTGAAGTTACCAGACATCTCATCTAAGTTAGTAAAAGTTCTATCCAATTTTTCTGAATTACCAGCTACAATACCATTTAGGGAAGTTGCCGTGTTCTTAAAAGAACGTACTGTTTCAGAAAGATCGTCGAAAGTAGCAGTAATATTGTTTCTGGTCTCAGGATTAAGAACCTGATTAAAAGCAGTAAGCAAAGAATCTGCGCTTACAATTACTCTTTCTACTTTTACTTGAAGTGGCGTAAGACGTTCATTTACCAATTCCATGATACCTTCTTCAATATCACTAGGTAAAGTATCCCCGGATTTAGCCATTCTCTTAGATTCATAATCTGGAACAATAGCAAGAGACTTCCCTCCTATTAAACCCCCACCATAAATTTGTGCTAAACTATTTTGAGAAAATTCAAAATCGCTATCTACACTAAAGGTTACTAAAAGAATTCCCGTGTCATCTAAAAAATCTATTTTATTTACTTGACCAACCTTTAAACCATTAATCGTCACTGCCGATGATGGGGAGAGACCCTCTACATCTGCATACACTGCATGAAACTTACGGCTGGAGTCTAAGAGATTTTTGCCTTTAAGAAAACTATAACCAAAAATTAATATTGCGATGGCTACAATTGCCAGGATACCAGTCTTAACCTCTTTAGTATATTTCAAAAGTATTTTTTTTAGATACGTACAAATTTAAAAATAAATATAGGAAAGTATAGCTATTTGGCCTGTGAATTTAACGCGTCGTTAACTGTGATTTTATCCCCATCCTTAAAAGCGACTAAATAACTGGTCTTATAGCCCTTACTTTTAGCTTGTTCATGTAAGTTTTGAATTTGAGAATAACTAGAGGTTGCTCCAAAGTAATATTTATACAACTTCCCTTCTTTCTCCCTAAAAACAGGCGTAAGACCTTTAAAGTTTGAAGATTTAGGCTCTAGCTTTTTAGAACTTGCTGCCAATTGTACTTTAAAGGTAATTCCTTCGTAATTGTCCTTAAACGCCTCAATATTACTTTCTTTAACAGTAACCTCCACAGGTGCATTTTTCTCTAAATTATCCAATACCCCTAGATTAATATTGTGACTGTAGTCTTTAATGGCATCAACAATAGCTTCAGCCATTTTATTTTGGCCGAAAGAACTATTTAAATATGGACCTTCTTCTTTATTCGTTAAAAATCCGGTTTCAATTAACACACTCGGCATGTAGGTTTGATGAAGCACGATAAATCCTGCTTGCTTCACACCTCTATTTGTACGTTTTAGATCGTTAGTGAATTTTTTCTGAACAAAATCTGCTAGTAAAATACTCTGGTCTAGATATTCTTCCTGCATAATGGTCATACCTATAGAAGATTCGGGAGAATTAGGATCGAAACCATCATAAGTAACTTCATAATTTTCCTCAAGAAATATCACAGAATTCTCTCGTTTGGCTACTTCAAAATTTGTTGAATTTCGATGTATTCCTAACACAAAAGTCTCTGTTCCAGATGCCTGAGAATTATGAGCATTACAATGCACAGATATAAAAAGATCTGCCTTGGCATCATTAGCAATCTTTCCTCTTTGTTCCAATGGTATAAAAACATCAGAATCTCGGGTATAGACTACCTTAATATCTTTATCTTTTTCGAGTTCGGCTCCTATTTTAAGAATAATACTAAGTGCTATATCCTTTTCCTTAAATCCACCCCCCCTATTTCCTGGATCCTTTCCTCCATGTCCAGCATCCAAAACCACTACGAACTTAGATTTTTCGGTGTAGTTTTTGTTGGGAGTAGAAGCAGATATTAGTATACCTGTTATTAATAAGACTAAAATTTTAATACTGTTAGTTTTCATATATAAGTTAACGATTCTGTTAGAGCAATTATTTTATGATTGATTTTTTTAATTTCCCAAAAGGAAGCTAAAAAAATAAATGTAATTTTGACTATTCAAAAAGCAAGCCATTCTTTACAAAAATAGCACTTATAGTATTGCAGACAAACTCACTTTATATTCTTTTTACAATTGTTTTAATGCTGCTATTTCCAGTATTATCTCAAGCGCAAGAAGTAAAAACAAAAGAGGAAGTTCGTATTAGCGCACAGAGGGATAGCACAGTTACTGTTTCTGATTCTCTCTCTACTGCTACTACAAAATTAGCCCCTACTCCTATACAAACCGATACTTTAAAGAAACCTTCTTTATTAACCGATGTCGTGGCTTATGAGGCCGAAGATTATATGCGTTTAAGCCCCAGAGAGAACAGAATGTATTTGTACGATCAGGCGCAAATCACTTACGGAGATATGGTGATTACGGCGGGACTTATTATTCTAGACAACGAAAAAAACGAGGTGTATGCGTTTGGAATCCCAGATTCTTTGGGTAATTATTCCCAAACCCCAATCTTCACACAAGCGCAAAATACAGTAAGACCAGACTCTATTCGCTTCAATTTTAAATCTAAAAAAGCACTTGTCTATAATTCTAAAACTGAAGAAGGTGCATTTAAAGTAAATGGAGAAATAACCAAAAGAGAAAATGATTCGGTTTATTTTATGCAAAATGTAAAATTTACCACTTCTGAAAATGAAGAGGATCCAGATTATTATTTTTTTGCAAGAAGAATAAAGTTTGTCCCTAAAAAGAAAATTGTTACTGGTTTAGTGAATATGTACATAGCAGATGTGCCAACACCATTGGGACTTCCATTTGGATATTTCCCGTTAACAGAAGAAGAAACTTCCGGATTCATAATCCCGTCCTTTGGGCAGAGTAATAATAGAGGATATAGTTTACAAAATGGAGGGTATTATTTTGCGATAAGTGATTATGTAGATCTGCTGGCGGTTGGTGATTATTATACCAATGGTAGTTACGGCTTAAGGCTGGAGTCCAGTTATGCCCTGCGCTATAGATTTCGTGGGAATTTAAGTTTTAGATATGAGAATCTATTAAATAGTGAGCGTGGTTTTCCAGATTTTTCAGAAACTTCTGTTTATAATTTAAGATGGAGCCATTCTCAAGATACTAAGTCCAGCCCTAGTTCTAGGTTTTCGGCATCAGTAAATTTAGGGAGTAGTAATTACTATCAAGCATCGGTGAATCAAACCAACACTGCGAATTTCTTGAATAACACGTTGAGTTCTTCAGTGTCTTACTCTAAGACATTTCAGGGAGAACCTCAGGTAAATGTAAGTGCTGCAGCTACTCATACCCAAAACAGTAATACAGGTGCAATAAATATGACATTGCCAACAGTTCAAGGAAGTGTTTCAAGGATCTATCCTTTAGCACCAAAGTTAGGTGCAAAAAAAGGAATCATAGAAAATATCAATTTTCAGTATAACTTTAGAGGAGAGAACAGGATTCAAACTTTTGATTCTTTATTCCTTAAGCCAGAGATGTTTAGAGATGCAACTTATGGAGCACAACACAGCATCCCGATTTCTACTAACTTCAAATTACTTAACTACTTAAGTGTTAGTGCCAATGCTAACTATGAAGAAAATTGGGTGTTTAAAACTTTTGACAGATCTTATAATCAGGAAAATCGAGAGGTAGTTATAGATACTATAGATGGTTTTGACTCCTTTAGAACCTATAATTTTAGTACCAGCATGGGAACTACTGTTTATGGGATGATGAATTTTGGAGACGATAAAAAGATCCAAGCCGTTCGCCATGTAATGAGACCTTCTATTAGTTACAATATTAATCCTGGATTTGACCAATATTACGATCAATATGAAATTATAGATGAATTAGACCCAACAAGAAATCAAGTTGTGGATTATACCAGATTCCAAGGCTCTTTATATGGTACACCTGGTAAGCTTTACTCTAGTTCTATAGGACTGTCTATTAGTAACACTCTAGAGGCAAAGGTTCGCGACAAGGACAGCACTGCAACTGAAGCTAAAAAAATAAAATTGTTAAATAATTTTAGTGTCAGCACAACCTATAATCTGGCAGCCGACTCCTTAAGTCTTTCCCCAGTAAGTATGCGTGGAAGTATTCCTATAATACAAGATAAGCTAGATATTAATGTAGGTGCAAATTTGGATATTTATGCCCTTAACAATAATAACAGAAGGGTAGACAAGCTAAATATAAATAATGGTGGGAGTTTATTTAGATTGACCTCTGCCAATGTTAGCTTTGGGTATTCTCTTTCTAGTAAAGATTTTG
>JAGXIK010000072.1 GCA_024635715.1 Gillisia sp. | reverse complement strand
ATATAGAAACCTTTTGAAAGATCACCATCCAATTTTTTAGCTCCTCCTCCAGTTAGAACCTCAGCACCTTCTTCCTTTCCTATTTCTATATAAGATAAGATCTTTTCATGCTGATCATTAGAAGCTTGTGCCCCCATCATGGTATTCATATCGAATGGATCTCCCATTTTTATTGCTTCAGTTCTGGCAATTACTTTTTCTATAAAAGCGTCATAAATATCTTCTTGAATTAATAGTCTTGATGGAGCGGTACATACTTCCCCTTGATTAAAAGCGAATAACACAGCACCTTCTATACACTTGTCAAGAAAATCATCATCATGATCCATGATACTGCTAAAAAAGACATTTGGAGATTTTCCTCCCAATTCCATAGTAACAGGATTTAAGTTTTTAGAAGCATATTGCATAATTAACTGTCCGGTAGTGGTTTCCCCAGTAAATGCTACTTTATCTACCTTACCACTAGAAGCTAAAGGTTTCCCAGCTTCCGGACCAAATCCGTGGATCACATTAAATACTCCCGGCGGTAAAAGATCTCCTATTTTTTCAGCTAGAAAAGTTGCTGAAGCAGGCGTTTGCTCGGCTGGTTTTAAAACCACGCAGTTTCCAGATGCTAATGCCGGAGCCACTTTCCAAGCAAGCATCAGAAGTGGAAAATTCCATGGAATTATCTGCGCAACTACTCCCAGAGGTTCTCTGATAATTAAAGAAACTGTATTCTCATTAAGCTCTGTCGCCGAGCCTTCTTCAGCTCTAATTACAGAAGCAAAATATCTGAAGTGATCAACAGCCAAAGGGACATCAGCATTCACAGTCTCGCGAATTGCCTTTCCGTTATCTGCTGTCTCCATCTGTGCAAATTCATTTAGATTTGCCTCAATAACATCGGCGATCTTCATCAAAATTGCCGATCTCTCACCAACAGAGGTTTTTCCCCAGGCGTCTTTTGCATTATTAGCTGCTTCAATTGCCTTTTTAACATCACTTTCTTTAGATCTAGGATATTTGGCCAATAACTTATTATCTATAGGAGAATGATTATCAAAATACTCCCCGTCATCTGGAGCTTCAAATTTCCCATTTATAAAATTCCCGTATTTTTCTTTGAACTTTGGCTTTGAATAATTCATATTGTCTTTTATTATAATTTATTGGTTATAAATTTCTATATTTAAACTAATAAATAATTGAACTTTTCTACTTTAGACTATTACATTTCTATCAATTTCTTAATTTTTGAATGTCTTGAATACAAATTTGTTAAAATACAAGAGTTCTAGAAAGCTAAATACTTTTATAGAAAATAGAACTATTTATAGTGCAAATCATGCAGAGCTCAATGTTTTTGAAACTCAACAAGCAACTGAAAAAGTAGATCTTCAATTCGGCTTTCCAATTATAGCCAGTATGCTTACCGGCAAAAAAGTAATGCATCTTAAGAATAAGGATGCCTTTGAGTTTTTTCCGGGAGAATCTGTGGTTTTACCAGCTAATGAAAAAATGATCATAGATTTCCCAATAGCAAGTATTGAAAAACCAACCCAATGTTTGGCTTTAGGAATAGATCCAGATAAGATAAAAGAGACTGTTGCTTTATTTAATGAGAATAGTAGAATAGAATTTGAAAATGATGCTCATAATTTTGATGTAAATTCTATACATCTACATAATAATGAACAGGTTCAATTTGTCCTAGATAGAATCTTTCAAACGTTTTTAAGTGGAAATAAAGCAAAAGATGTATTGGTAGATCTTATGGTAAAGGAGCTAATCATTAGATTGCTTCAAACCAAAGCTAAATTAATGCTAGTAGATAACACAACCTTATTCGATAATAACAGAATGGCATTTATCGTGAAATATATGAGAGATCATCTCACCGAAAATATTTCTGTAGATAAACTGGCGGATAAAGCCTGCATGAGCACTTCAAATTTTTATAGAACCTTTAGAAATACTTTGGGCGAATCTCCAATAGATTATTTAAATGCAGAGCGCATTAAATTCGCAAAACGATTGATACAGGATACCAATTGGAAATTTGCAGATATTGCCTTTAAATCTGGCTTCAATAATATTAGTTATTTCAATAGGCAGTTTAAAAGATTGGAGAAAATCACTCCAAATCAATATCGCAGTTTATTCAATTCTAGTTATAATCACCAAGTGTTTTCATAACTCCTTAATTTCCTGCTGCGATAGTTGCTAAATTATCTAAAGCAGTTGAAATTTGTTCCAATTCCTCTTGATTCCCTTCTAGATTATATCTTTGTTGTAGGTAAAAAGGATCATTATAGGAGACCTTCACCACAGCATTTTCATCCTCCCAAACTAACATTTTTTGAGGGAGATCCAGTCCTACAGTTTGTTTATTTTGCATTAAGGGAGAACCAAGATTAGGGTTTCCAAAAATAATGATCTTTGTTGGCCTTAATTCCAGTCCTACATTAGCTGCATTTGCCTGATGATCTAATTGAGCAACAATACTTAAATTTTCATTTGTAGCTATAGCATTTTCTAAAGCATTGTATGTAGATTCAAAATCTTGAACACTTTCAATAGTGATAATACCTTCTTTAGATTCTGCTGTTAGATCTGTAGCTCGTTTAATTTCCGAAGAGGTAGCAGCTTTCGTTAAGTTCTCCAAAGCAGTAGAAATCTGTGACAAGGTGGTAACTCCTTGAAGATCATGTCTGGATTCTAAATAAGGAACGCTATTATATATCGCATATACTGTGTTTGTAGAATTTTGGAAGAATAATACCTTTTGTGGCAGATCTAAACCAGCCAACTGATTTTTCTGCATCAATGGAGTTCCCAAAGCTGGATTTCCAAAGAACACAATTTTCGTAGCATTAAGAACACGCCCTACAGATCTTGCATTTGCCGCATGATCCACTTCTGCAACTATTGTGATTGCCTCATTAGCATTAAGAGAATCCATAAAGACAGAATAAGTGTTAGCAAAATTATTTTTGCTTTCGGAATACTTTGTGCCGGTTACATTTAATTCTTCAGAAGAAAGAACAACATCTCCTGGATCATCATTTTTGCAGGAGTTTAGTACCAACAGCAAGCTAATAACAGATATAGTTTTAAACATGACTAATATAGATTTTCAATTAATATATGCCATTAGCTATCTTAAAACTTCAATTTTATAATTCTTTAACCAATAATGTTAATTATGTTTGAAGTAAGAAACAAAAATAATGCATGCTTAGAATAATTCTAATCAGCTATTTTTAGCCTAAAACTTGTATCTTTATGGTCTTTGAATTAATTTCATCGTCCTCAAAAAATAACCAGTCATAAAGAGTTAAATATGCACGTAGCCATTGCGGGAAATATAGGGTCTGGTAAAACCACCCTAACAAAATTATTAGCGAAACATTATAAATGGGAACCACAATACGAAGATGTTCTTGAAAACCCTTATCTCGAGGATTTTTATAATAAAATGGAGCGTTGGTCCTTTAACCTTCAAATATATTTCCTTAATACTCGGTTTAGACAGATACTACAAATAAGAGAAAGTGGTCAAAAGATTATTCAAGACAGGACCATTTATGAAGACGCTCATATTTTTGCACCCAACCTTCATGCAATGGGCTTAATGCCAAACAGGGATTTCGAAAATTACCGATCCCTTTTCGACCTAATGGAAGGTTTGGTGGAAGGCCCTAATCTTCTTATATATTTAAGAAGCAGCATCCCAAATTTGGTTGCACAAATACATAAACGAGGTAGAGAATATGAAAATTCTATCTCTATTGATTATCTTAGTAGACTAAATGAACGTTATGAAGCTTGGATCCACACCTATGACAAAGGGAACTTGCTCATTATAGATGTAGATAATATAAATTTTGTAGACAATCCGGAGGATTTGGGAGATATCATTAGCAAAATTGATGCTCAATTGCACGGGTTATTTTAAATTTTGATGACAATGGAGGCCACTAAGCACAAAAGACCAAAACACAAGGGCTCTGCCAAACTTTTTCAAAATCCGATTTTAGAAAAGCTTACACACACCCATATTGCTGCGCCTTTAATCATTTTCACTATGATCTCTATCATCCTAATATATTTTGGGATCGTAGAAAAAGGCTTTGAAGTACCAAGTATAATCTTGCTTTTCTTAGGCGGATTATTCTTTTTTACGTTTATAGAATATTTGATGCATAGGTACCTTTACCACCTACCGGTCACCAATCCTAAAAGGGAAAAATTTGTATACACCATGCATGGTGTACATCACGATTTCCCAAAAGATAAAGACAGATTGGCTATGCCGCCAGTCTTAAGTTTGATCTTAGCCACTATTTTCTTTGTGATCTATAGAAGTGTTATGGGAGATTATGCATTTGGATTCCTAGCAGGTTTTCTAATGGGATATACTGCATATTTAGGTGTACACTATTCTGTGCATGCATTTAAGGTTCCCAACAATTTCCTGAAGATCTTATGGCATCACCATAGTATTCATCACTATAGAGAGCCAGATAAGGCTTTTGGAGTATCTTCTCCTTTGTGGGATGTGATCTTTAGAACAATGCCTAGGAAGTCTCCAATTCAAGAACAAGCAAGTGCTTCACACTAATATATAGAATTATTCTACTTAAAAAATCCTGCTGAGAAGTGGGATTTTTTTTTGATTACAATACAAATCAAAATTCAAGAGCAATTTTATTAAATGAATTTAGTTATACGAATTTTTTGAACGAAACTAAGAGTTGTAGGAATGTGATTTAATAAAATAAAAAACCAATAAGTATTCACGTTTAATTTATTTTTTGATTAATAATTTATTAACAAAGTAAGTTTTTAAGCAATTTATTACTGATTCCACGCAACCAATAGATAAATATCGCATCTATATGTTAGCGTTGTGTTAAGAGCTTAACACTTCAAAAGGATAAATAATTTTTTTATTAAGAAATTATTGTGATATTTAGCGCTAGCTAATTCAAATCAACAAAATAATGAAAAAAAGATTAAATGGAATTCTAACGCTATTCTTAGTGTTCGTTGTGCAATTAACCTTTGCACAAGAAAAAACGGTAACTGGTACGGTAACCGATGAAAGTGGTTTGCCCCTACCCGGAGTGAACATAGTTATTAAAGGAACTTCTACTGGAGTACAAACAAACTTTGACGGGAATTATTCTATTGAAGCGACACAATTAGACATTTTGGTGTTTTCGTTTATAGGTTTGGTTAAGGCAGAATATCCTGTTGGTGATGTAAGTGTGGTAAATGTGGTTATGAAGGCAGATGCTGCCCAATTAGATGAAGTCATTGTTACTGCTTATGGTACATCAACAAAAGAGGCATTCACTGGTTCTGCCAGTGTTATAGGTGCTGAAGATATAGCTACAAGAAACGTTACATCACCTATTGCAGCCATAGAAGGTAGGGCAACTGGTGTACAATTCACATCAGCATCTGGGCAACCTGGGTCGTCACCAAGCATAGTAATACGAGGTGTGGGAACAATTAATGGTTCTACAGACCCCTTGTTTATTGTGGATGGAGTTCAATACGAAGGTGCTTTAAACACCATTGCTCAAGAGGATATTAAATCATTTACAATTCTTAAGGATGCAGCGTCAACTTCTTTATACGGTTCTAGAGCCGCTAACGGAGTGGTGCTTATAACCACTAAAAGCGGTAGTAGAACGGGTGGCATAAAAGTAAGTGCCTCAGCACAAACTGGTTTAGTATCTCAAGCTATTGCACCATATGATGAAGTCTCTCCAGGCGAATATTATGAAATAATGTGGGAAGCTTTAAAAAATTCAAGTGCTGGCGATGGAGATCCCGCTTTTGCTTCAGAAAATATATATAATAGTTTAGGGTACAATCCATTTGATGTAGCCAATGACCAAATAGTTGGAACGGATGGACAACTTAATCCAAATGCAAATGTTATCTACAAATCTTTAGATTGGTATGATGTATTGCAAAAAACCGGTGTTAGAAAGAATTACAATGTAAATGTTTCTGGCGGAGGTGAGGATCATACAGTATTTTTCTCTGCTTCCTATTTAGAAGAAGAAGGATATGTGGTTTCGTCATCGTTTGATCGATTAACATCTCGTTTAAGCGCAGAATTTGACGCAAACGATCGGATTACTATTGGAGGTAGTGCAAATATTTCTATCTCTGAAGCTGTGGGGCCTAGTTCTGCGGGAACAGGAAGTATTGTGAATCCATTTGGTTTTGCCAAGAACATTGGTTCAATCTATCCTGTATATGTAAATGATCTCCAAGGCAACATCGTACGTGATGTCGCTGGAAATCCAGTATTTGATAATGGGGAAGGATTTTCTGATTTCAATATCGGCTCAAGGCCTATAAGTCAGGGACGTCATGCTCTACAAGAGCTTCTTTTAAACGATGAACGCGATAAGGATAATACCTACGGTTTCAGATTTTTTGGGGATCTTGAAATATTAGAAGGTCTTAATGTTCGATTAAATTATGGTAGAGATATCAATGAAGGTCTCGAAAAGGAATATGAAAACAACCTAATTGGGGATGCCCAGCCAACCGGAAGATATAGTGAGACGAGATTTAGAAGACAGGTAGAGAATTTCAATCAACTTTTAACATATAACAAGAGTTTTAATGATGTCCATAATTTGGATATTACAGCGGGTCACGAAAGTTTTGAGAGAACTTTTTCCAGTAATAATGGTCTTGCAATTATTCAAGTTGCTGAGGGAATCTTTGAATTCGACAACTTTGCAACTCCTGTTAGTTTGGGTGGTTCTACCACAATCAAGACCATCGAAGGATATTTTGCAAGAGCAAACTATAACTTCGATAATAAATACTATATCAGTGGTTCAGTTAGAAGAGATGCCTCTTCGGTTTTCAGTAGCGATTCAAGATGGGGTACTTTTTATTCCGTAGGAGGTGCATGGAGAATAGATCAAGAAGACTTTATGAAAGATGTCTCTTTTATTGATCAATTAAAATTAAGAGCATCTTATGGTGAAGTAGGAAATGATAACTTGGGAGATTTCTTTTTATCCCAGGCTAGATATTCCATAACCTCCAATGCCGGTAACCCAGCGATAATCAATACAGATATAGGTAACACCGATCTTCAGTGGGAGACCATAGAAAGTTTTGATGTAGCCTTAGAATTTACATTGTTCAACAACTTTTTGGATGGAACCGTTGAATATTATAAGAAAAATTCTACCGATCTGCTGTATGATCTACCTATACCCTTAAGTAACGGTCTTAACACGGTCCCAACGAATATTGGGGATTTGTACAATTCTGGTTTTGAAGTTGCATTAACTACACATTTATTAAACAAGAATGATTTTAGATGGGATTTAACTTTACAAGCATCTACATTTAAAAATGAAATTACCAGTTTACCAGATCCTTTTATCAATGGTTCAAAACGTTTGGCAGAGGGGCGTTCCATATTTGATTTCTACTTGCTTCAAACCGCTGGTGTAGATCCTGAAACTGGAGATCAACTATTTTTACAATATGAATTAGATGAAAATGGTGAAAGTGTTCCTGTACTAGATGAAAATGGTGCAATAGCAACCACAAATGACTGGCAAGCTACAGAAAGAGCCTATACCGGAGATAGTTCTATTCCGGACCTGTTAGGTTCTGTATCAAATAGCATCAGCTATAAGGGGATTTCTTTGAATTTTTTAATTAACTATGGTATTGGTGGGTCGTTCTTGGATAACGGATATTCAGCTATGATGCATAGCGGGGATTATGGAAGTTCTTTACATCCCGACATTTTGAATGCATGGCGCCAGCCAGGGGACATCACCGATGTGCCGAGAATGGAAAATGGAAACGCAGATTTGGTTAGAACACAATCGTCTAGATTTTTAACCGATGCTTCCTTCGTAACACTTAAAAACGTAAACGTAGGTTATAGTTTTGACAACAATACCATGGATAAATTAGGACTTGATAATTTAAGAGTTTCAATTACTGGGGAGAATTTATATTTCAAAAGTAAAAGAACAGGCTTAAATCCTCAATTTAATCTAGCGGGAACGCCTGCCGGTAACGACTTTAATCCATCAAGAATTGTTTCTGTTGGTTTGAACGTAGGATTTTAATAAAAAATAATAAAACATACTAATTATGTTAAGAAAAATAAAATTTATGTTATTCGTAATAGCAGCTATTACAATAACGTCTTGTTCAGAAGATTTTCTGGAAACAAAACCAACAGATGCCATTTCTGCGGCAGATGCATTGGCTACCGCAGAAAATATGGCACTTATAATAAATGGATTGCATCGTGGATTATATTCCCAATCCCAAACGATCTTCCCAGGTGGAAACACGGCGAGGGCAGGGGAACACTACTGGCTTCCGCTTGGTGATAATATAGCCGGAGGTGTAATTCATTCTGCCAGAGCCAATAACTTAGGCTGGCAAGACGAAACACAATGGACATCACATACGCAAGAAACAGAGCTAACACCAGAACTCTTATGGTACCACCGCTATAATATCATCGGAAGTGCCAACGCTGTTATCAATAGAATTGCAGAAGGAGATATACCTGTAGATGGTAGACTCAATGAGATTGCTGGACAGGCATACACGTATAGGGTTTATGCTTATCTTTCATTGGTTCAGCATTATGCCAAAGGTTATTTGATCGGAACTCCATCAAGTGATCCTGGTGTACCTTTATTATTTTCTTCAGAAGCGCCTTTTAACAGTGCACCAAGATCAACAGTCCAAGAAATTTACGATCAGATGGAACTGGATATTGACACCGCTATAAGTTTCTTTGAGGAGGCAACTCCAAGACCAACTGGAACTGCTGATGCCAAGTCTCAATTGAACATAGATGTTGCCTATGGTCTAAAAGCACGGATAGCCTTATCTAAAGGGGATTGGGCCACTGCCGCATCAGCTGCGGCAAGGGCACGCCAGGATTATCCAATAATGGACGAAACCGATTGGAAATCTGGATTCAATACAACCCTACTTCCAGAAGTTATATGGGGAAGCAATGTAATAACTACAGAAACTACATTTTTCCGTTCTTATTTCTACTTGATTTGCAATACATTTAATGGAAGTCAGAATAGGAATAACCCTAAATTGGTTGATAGAAGGTTGTATGATAAAATTCCTGATACAGATTATAGAAAAGATGTATTCTTAGCCGATGCTCCTAACACAAATACTTCTGCAGCAAACGGAAATGGAGGTTTTGCCAATAACACCAACCCTTTATATACTACTAATGCTGAATTTAATGCAGCAGTAGCTAGTATTAAGAGTGAGTATGGTTTAACTAGCGGTCATAACACACATCCCTATATGCATGTGAAGTTTTTGCAACAAAATCCTGGATCTATAGATCCAGATGATATCATTTACATGCGCACATCTGAAATGTATTTAATAGAAGCTGAAGCAAAAGCAATGTTGCCGGATATTCCTGGAGCACAAGCTGCCCTACAAACATTAGGAGAAGCGCGTGATAGTGCTTACGATGCGACTATTTTTGACACACAAGAAAAATTAATGGAACATATCAAGTTTCAACGTGGGGTAGAATTATACGGAGAAGGCTTTTTATATACAGATAAAATACGTTGGGACGAAGGTATTGACCATGCCGCCAATGGAGGTTCTGGAGCATCCCAAACACTTTACCAAGACGGTTTTCAACAAGATAAACCATCAATTAATAATGCATGGGTTTTCAAAATCCCACAAGCAGAAATTGATGCTAATCCAAATTTGGGGCCTGGTGATCAAAATCCATAAGCCTTAAAGTATTTAATTTTAAATTTTTTAATTAGCTTGAGCTCCTTGAATATTTATGATATTCAAGGAGCTTTTTATTTAACTTATGACATTCACACTATTCAATAATCCACTCCTGATACCAATAAATAATTCTTCCTGAGAAATCTATTGTTCGTGTTTTCATACCTAAATCAAACGAAAAACTACCTTTCAGTCATTTAAAATGAAAATTGTTTTAATTCTACTAAATTGATTTTTTTAAGGCACTCAAAAATATTCATCACTATAGAGAGCCAGATAAGGCTTTTGGAGTATCTTCTCCTTTGTGGGATGTGATCTTTAGAACAATGCCTAGGAAGTCTCCTATGGAACAACAAGCCACACACTAAGAGAATATCATATATAAAAAATCCAACAGTTAGCGAGATTTTTCATATTACTAAATAAATCCTTTTTGGCGGGCATGTTCTTCAGCATCATTAGAATTATCTACCATTAATATAGGCGTGGTGTCAAATTCACTTACAATACTTCTTACCCGACTCATCTGTCTTTTATGATTTACGCTTCTCAAATAAATAGTTAAGATCCTATCTGGAAATTGAGCTGCGATATCCGTATAAATAGAAGCATCATGTTCTCCACTATCACCAATTAAAATGAATTTTAATTCCGGGTAGGTCTTTAAAATATTGATTATTTCCTTTTGCTTATGAGGTTTTTCTGGTTTAATAGATCTATCGAAAGGGGTGCGAAAGTTTCGTAGTAAAATTGGTCCCTTTGGAAATTTATTAAAATCCATGAAAAGCTTTAAATACTGGTACAAGTTCCACGGACTATTGCTAATGTAGAAAATCGGGTTCTTATTTTTACCGTTTTTTCCTAAATGAAGTTTCTTATAAAATTCTGAAGCCCCTTTAAATGGAATCCTTTTATAGGCGTTGGTGAGCAATGAATTTTTAAGGAGCCTCCATTTTAAAAATGAAGTAACTCCTGTATGAATTATAGTATCATCTATATCGCTAATTATACCATATTCCGCTTTATCATTTGGAATTAATACTTCTCCTTGGAAATGTTTTCTTTCTTCTGAAGGGGTAGAATCCTCACTTTTCTTAAATAACAAATTCACCATAACCCAACCTTCTTCATTTGCCTTTGTGGAAAGGTCTTTTGTAAAGGTTTCCTCGAATAGAAAATAACCTTCTCTATCTGCTTCAGTTTTTAGATCTAGAAATTGGGGAATATTCAGTTCTATTTTAGCATATGGAATTTCAAAACTATCAAACTGTTTGTAGGTGGTTTTAAGAGTATTAAAAAAGGATTGATCCTGTACAATTTTAAGAGGAATATCATCTAACGCTCTACCCAAAATATAGAGATGGTTTTTGGTTCCATAACTTCTATAAGGAGTAATTAATACATTTTCAATTTTATTACTACCAAATAATCTTTTTAGTCTTCTTAGCATTCTTTCAATTAAGTTCTAAATACAATAGAAAGGTAATTTACCATTATAGAAATATTTGTAATGAGATTAGCTCTAATTTTAGATAAACTTTAAGAGCCTATTACTGGTTCTCATTGTAAATTCTATTCCTATTAATAATAAATAGTATTCAAAAAAGTATTAGTATAAGGCTGGGTTATAATTAGTAGATACTAATTAAGACTTAACAATTTATTCACTAAAATTAGATTTTAATTACCATGTATTTAACTTAAAATGAGTCAGTTACTTTTTAAATTAGTTTCATAACCATAAAAATATATTATTATGAAAAATTTAGAAGAGTTATTTGAACATCAGTTAAAAGATCTTTACAGCGCAGAAGACCAACTTATAAATGCCTTACCAAAAATGATAAAAGCTGCTCATGATGCTCAGTTAAAAAAAGCTTTTGAAGGCCATTTAGAAGAAACAAAAATTCATAAGCAACGTATTGAAGAGATATGCAAGGAACTTTTTATTAAACCTACCGGTGAAAAATGTAAAGCTATGGAAGGTTTGGTTAAAGAAGCGCAATCTATGATTGATGAAAAAGCAGATCCAGAAGTGAAAGACGCCGGATTAATAGCTGAGGCACAACGAGTAGAACATTATGAGATATCTGGATATGGAACTGCAGTTCGGTTCGCGAAAGAACTTGGGCATGACAGTATTGCGAAAAAACTTCAGAAAACTTTAGATGAAGAGTATAAAGCTGACCAGAAATTAGATGATTTAGCTGAAAAAAGACTGAATAAGAAAGCGAAAGCTTAGATCAATAAAATTCTATTAATTTAAAAGCTCTCTAAGATAGTATATCACAGAGAGCTTTTTTATGCGCATTTTACATGTAGGAATAATTCCATTATAAAAATGGATTTATTCCAAAAAATGTTATATTTGATTATGGGTACAGATGTAACGTTTGAAATAAAGCGATTTAAGGAAATTCGCGACGATCACAATTTTACGCAAAGTGAATTTGCAGAATTGTTGGGTATAAAAAATTCTACAGCAGATATTGAACGCGGTAGAACCAAACTTTCGGGTAAAATAGTTGCCGAATTGTTAGGCCAATTTGGAGTGAATCCACTTTGGTTATTCGGGGAAAGTGCTCAAAAATATCTGCAAATAAATAAAGGAGATGTAAGCCCAAAAGTTATTACTGTAAACAGCGGGGAGGAAGAAAATATAATTTTAGTAAACCAAAAGGCTGCAGCGGGTTATCCCCATAACGTACAAGATGTAGAATGGTACCAACAACTACCAGCTTTTGATATTCCTTTACCCGAATATAGAAATGCTTCTTATCGAGGTTTTCAAGTAGAAGGGGATAGTATGATGCCTAATTTACGCCCAGGAGAATGGGTTTTAGGAAAAGGAATTCCAAGTATCACAGAAATTAGCAGCAACAAGATCTATGTAGTTGTATTATATGATTCGGTTCTTGTGAAAAAGATCAAGAAACTGGACGATCCTTTTAAAGTAGTACTAATCTCTATTAATGAAGAATATGCTCCGGTTGAAGTAAAAATAAATGATATCCAGGAACTGTGGCAAGTAAATAGCAAACTTACATTTAGTATAGATGCCACCTCAGAAAGTGGCTTGCTTAGACAACTGCAGGAATCTATGGATGAATTAAAAAGTGAATTTAAAACTTTTAAACACTAAAAAAATCCATCTTGGTTAGAGATGGATTTTTAAATATTTTAGTTGATTTATAATGCTAATCTACAGCATCTTCAACGTCATCAGCTACTTTCTCCACACCAGATTTTTCTTCTCTGCAAGAGGTTAACACAATACTAGAAGTAAAGGTTAGCGCTAATAAAAAAACAATTTTTTTCATAATTTAAGGTTTAGTGGTTTTTTTAAAACACCAAATCATTTCTAATTACAGTGTTTATAATTACTTGAAATGCTTGTTTAGTGCTGCTGCTTTAGCGCGATAAATTACATATCGTCTGTTCCTTCAACCTCAGCTTCAACTTCGTTAGCTGCGTTTTCTATAGCATCACCAGTTTCATTGGCTGCATTTTCAATAGCATCCCCAGTATCATCCGCTGCTTCTTCTAAGTCGTCACCAACATCATCCATATCATCATGCATGTCATCCATGTCATCCATGTCATCACTCATTTCCATATCATCACTTTCTTTTTTTGTATCTCTACATGAAGTGAAAAATGCCGTAAGTGTAAAGGCCGTTGCTAATACTAAAATTGATTTTCTCATAAGTTTAATTTTATAGTTGTTGGTTTGTCTGGTAATTAGTAGTCAATTCTTTATAAATATAAATAAAAAAGAACAAGATCCTAAATTCAATTAAAATTGATTCAATTAATTGTCGTCACCTATTTCATCAATTCTTTTATCTACCTCTTTATTAACTTCTTTATCTACCTCTTGTGCTGTTCTCTCTAAAATCCCTTTACGTTCCTCTACAGGTTCAGCTTTTTCAGTTTCAACTCTAACTTCTTTTACAATAACCGTTTCCTTTTCAGCAGTGTCCCTACAAGAAATAAGCGTTGTAGCACCTGTTAAAATTAAAGCTGTCAAATAAATAACTCGTTTCATATAATTTTAGTTTATATTATAATTCAATCTCCGAAATTACTACTTAATTAAACAAGGCATTTATATTTTTTGAATATTTTAATAAAATGTTGAGACAATTGATAAAATGAAGTTAATTTCAATGAGTTTTAACAAAATTATTCTTTAAATAATTACTTATCGTTTTGCTAGCTCCAGTGTTTTCTTGAATATATTTCTTTGAAATTTTTCCAGTTTCCTGTCTAAAATCAGGATCGTTTATCAACTTATTAAGGATTAAGATGAGTTCATGTTTAGCATTCACAGCATATAATCCCTTAAGAGCCTCCAATTGAATGGCCTCTGGAAACTTCTTAAAATTAGTACCTGTAATAATGGGGATCCCAAATGTTGCGGGCTCTAAGATATTATGAAGTCCAGTGGTTCCAACTGCACCGCCCACGTAAGCAATATCTGCATAACTATAGATCTTTGTTAATAAACCTACTGTATCTATAATTAAGACCTTATAATCTGTCAATTGTTTTCCCTCTTTTTCTGAAAAGAGGACAGACGGAATTGAAATACTTTTCTGAAAAGCCTTAATCCGATCTCGGTCTATAATATGCGGCGCAATTATAATTTTGATATCCAAGTCGTTTTGCATTATGAATTCTTTCAGAAGCGATTCGTCTTCTGGCCAAGTACTTCCGGCAACAATACATAATTTGTTATCTAAAAATTCTTCAATAAAATCTAATGTGTTATTTAGCTGAAGTTGATTTGCAACCCTATCAAATCTTGTATCCCCACTTACACTAACATTATTAAATCCTATCGAATTAAGCAATGACTTAGATTTTTCGTTCTGAACAAAAAAATGATTGAAGGCTTCTAAGGGCTTTTTAAACCAGCTATTGTTCATTTTAAAAAAAAGTTGATCTTCTCTGAATCCGCCAGACACCAATATTGTTTGAATATCTCTTCTATTAAGTTCATTTAAAATATTTGGCCAGAATTCATATTTCACAAAAATCGCAAGTTCAGGATGTAAAAGATCTAAAAATATGCTTGCATTCTTAACTGTATCCAAGGGAAGATAAACCACAACATCTGCAAGGGGTGAGTTTTTCTTGATCTCATAACCAGATGGAGAATAGAAACTCACTACAATTTTATGAGAAGCAAATAACTCTTTAACCTTCTCCATTACAGGCACTCCTTGCTCATATTCTCCCAGTGAAGCCATATGAAACCAAATAATCCGATCGTCTTTATTGATCTGAGATTTTAATAGTGGAAAAGTATTCCTTCTTCCCTCAACAAATAATTTCATTTTAGGATTGAAAAATTTTGAAATTGGCAGCAGTTTTTCAGCCAACCAGATCAATATGTTATAAAGTGTTTGCAAGCTTTCTAATTTGAATGCTAAAATACCTCTTTCCTAAAAATTGCATTGGTGGTAGGTGCTATATTTTGTATTTTCGTGGCACTTCAAGAAAAATTAGATGAAAAAGATACAAATGGTTGACCTTCAAGGTCAATATGACTCCATAAAAGACCAAATTAACAACTCTCTTCAAGAAATAATGAACACTTCGGCATTTATAAATGGTCCTGAAGTTCAAAATTTTCAAAAAGAGCTGGAAGAATATTTAGGTGTGAAGCATGTTATTCCTTGTGCAAATGGAACAGATGCGCTTCAAATAGCGATGATGGGACTTGGATTAAAACCAGGAGATGAAGTGATAACTGCCGATTTTACTTTCGCAGCCACGGTAGAGGTTATTGCATTATTGCAATTAACACCAGTGCTAGTAGATGTAGATCCGGAAACTTTTAACATAGATCCAGAAGCAATTAAAAAAGCAATTACTCCAAAAACAAAAGCAATTGTTCCGGTTCATCTTTTTGGCCAAACCGCAGATATGAATGCAATCATGGAGATCGCTAAAGCTCATGATCTATATGTGATCGAGGATAACGCACAAGCTATTGGCGCCGATTTTCATTCTAAAGAAGCAAAGACATACAAAACAGGGACTATTGGACATGTTGGCTCTACTTCATTTTTCCCATCAAAGAACTTAGGTTGTTACGGGGATGGTGGAGCTATTTTCACCAATGATGATGATTTAGCTCATACTTTACGAGGAGTTGTAAATCATGGAATGTATGAGCGTTACCACCACGACGTTGTAGGAGTTAATTCTAGGTTAGATAGTTTTCAGGCAGCAGTGCTTCGTGCAAAATTGCCAAAACTAGATATCTATAATGAAGCAAGAAAAGCAGCTGCTTTTAGATACAATGAGGCATTTAAAGATCAAAAGCACATTAAAACTCCAGTAAGATCTGGAGATTGTGACACGCATGTTTTTCATCAATACACCCTAAAGATTACAAACGGGAAAAGAGATGCTTTGGTAAAACACCTGAATGAAAATAATATTCCTTGTGGAGTGTATTATCCAATTCCTTTACACAACCAAAAAGCTTACAAAGACACGAGATATAACGAAGCAGATTTCCCGGTGACCAACCAATTAGTAAAAGAAGTGATCTCTTTACCTATGCATACAGAGTTAGATACCGAACAAATTGATCATATCACAAAAACGATTATTGAATTTGTAAATAATTAATACTAGTCTATGAAAAAACTAATAGCTATACTTTGCGGAGTTGTATTCGCTTCAACTGTAAATGCTCAGGATATTTATATCCAAAGCGGTAAAATAGTAGACACTAAAAATGGTAAGATTCTTACAGAGAAAACTATTATTGTTTCTGGAGAAAGGATCAAAAGTGTGGAAGATGGGTATATTCAGCCAAAAAATGAAGGTGATAGTTTAATAGATCTTCGAGAAATGACGGTATTGCCTGGATTAACAGATATGCATGTGCATATGGAAGAAGAATCTAATCCCGGAGCTTATCTGGAACCTTTTACATTAAATGAGGCTGATCTTGCATTTAATTCTGTGAACTTCGCGAAAGCAACCCTCATGGCAGGCTTTACAACTGTAAGAGATCTTGGTGGAAGCGGCGTAAATATTGCTTTAAGAAATGCGATAAATAAAAAGAAAGTAGTTGGTCCCAGAATTTTTACTGCAGGTAAATCACTAGCAACAACAGGAGGCCATGCAGATCCAACTAATGGTTTTAACCGAGAATTAATGGGAGATCCGGGACCAAAAGAAGGAGTGGTAAATGGACCAGAAGATGCTAAGAAAGCAGTGAGACAGCGCTATAAAAACGGTGCAGATCTTATTAAGATCACAGCAACCGGAGGAGTCTTGAGTGTAGCAAAATCAAGCTCCAATCCTCAGTTTTCTATTGAAGAAATAAAAGCAATTACAGAAACCGCAAAAGATTACGGATTTCATGTAGCTGCACATGCTCATGGGGACGAGGGAATGCAACGCGCAGTTAAAGGTGGCGTAAAAACAATAGAACATGGCACTTTAATGAGTGAACAAACCATGGATCTCATGAAAGAATTTGATGCCTATTTAGTTCCTACCATTACCGCAGGAAAAGAAGTTTCAGAAAAGGCGAAGATTGAAGGGTATTATCCAGAGATCATCGTTCCAAAAGCTTTGGAGATAGGACCGAAAATTCAGAATACTTTCAGCAAAGCATATAAGAGAGGTGTTGGAATTGCTTTTGGCACAGACGCCGGTGTTTTTCCGCATGGTGAGAACGGTAAAGAATTCGGGTTCATGGTAGAAGCTGGTATGCCTGCAATGATAGCAATTCAAAGTGCAACAATTACTCCTGCACTCATCTTAAATATGGAAAATAAATCTGGGCAATTAGCACCGGGTTTTTTTGCTGATATTATTGCGGTGAAGGAAGATCCCACTAAAAATATTAAAACTTTAGAGGATGTTAGATTTGTAATGAAAGAAGGAACTGTTTATAAAAACTAAGCAACTATTTTTTATAATAAACAAAAAGCCTTGATCAAAGATCAGGGCTTTTTGTTTAAATAATTATTTCGATTATTTTATACTTCCGCTGAACTAGTCTCAGGAGCTCTATCTATTTTCTTCACTAGTCCTTGTAATACTTTACCAGGACCAACTTCTATAAATTCTGTTGCGCCATCGGTGATCATATTTCTAACCGATTGGGTCCATTTTACTGGTGCTGTTAATTGAAACACCAAATTCTTCTTGATCTCTTCTGGATCTGT
>JAGXIK010000008.1 GCA_024635715.1 Gillisia sp. | reverse complement strand
TCTGCATATCTTCCATATATCGGTAATCATCTTCAACCTGAGTACCGTGGTAGGTATCAACCACTTTTTCTGGTTCTAAGTTTTCAGGGGCTGCAACTTTCTGGGCACACAGGTTTAGAGATACAAGCCCAACTAAAATCATTATCGATTTTTTCATATTTTTTGGTTTTAAGGAAACGTTAGAAATAGCTGTTAATAATGAAAAGAAACATCGGATAAAAAAAGGTAATTAAATATACTAAAAAACTAAATATCAGCATGTTGCATTAGTTAAATTTCCATGAATAAAACTTAATCTAAGCCTAAATTTTTGTTTAGCACAGAGGTGGTTTCCTTGTCGCCAACTGAACTACAGATACCTCTTTGTGAATAATATTTTCGTTTTCAAAACAACGCAGTATGTTCAGTATAGCATCTGTTTCACGAATATTTCCTGAAAACTGATTTTCTAAATGTTTTGAAGCTGCAGAGAAAGATTTTAATCTTGGTAGTTTAAAGTGTGGATTGCTAAATAATAGGTAGAATTCTTATCTTAATAGTAGATAGCTTTTGGAAAAACCGATCTTCTAGTAATTAAAATTCTAATATATCCTAATGCATAATTTTTTAATCTGATTTAAAATTTCCTTATTCTTGCTATAATATTTAATAATCCTCAATCATTTTGAGGTATTTAACAGTTAATATTCGGTTATTTTCTGAATTTTCATTGATTTTATCACTAACTAACTAAACTTAATCCTATGAACAAAGTTTTATTGATTTTTATTTTTTTATGTGCCCCAGGGTTTCTTATGGCACAGCAAGTCACAGGAACCGTAACAGATAACTCCGGCGTGCCATTACCTGGTGTAAACGTTTTTGAAAAGAACACTAATAATGGAACTACTACAGATTTCGATGGTAACTATGCAATAAATGTAAGTGAAGCTGCTACCCTGGTTTTTAGTTATGTTGGATTTGAACAAACTGAAGAAGTTGTAGGCACAAGAACAACAATAAATGTAAGTCTTGCTGATGGTGTTTCTTTAGGAGAAATACAATTAACTGGGTCTAGAAATCCGAACCGTACTGCAACAGATACTCCAGTGGCTATAGATGTAATAGATGTAAGTTCTGTTACAACTCAAACAGGACGTATTGAAGTAAATGAATTGTTGCAGTATGCAGCACCCTCATTTAATGCTAACAAACAATCTGGGTCGGACGGAGCAGATCATATTGATCCTGCCTCATTAAGAGGTTTAGGACCAGATCAAACCTTGGTCCTTATAAATGGTAAAAGAAGACACCAATCTTCTCTTATTAACATATTTGGAACCAGAGGAAGAGGAAATACGGGAACCGATTTAAATGCAATCCCGGCTTCAGCAATTAAAAGAATTGAGATACTAAGAGATGGTGCTTCTGCGCAATATGGATCTGATGCCATTGCGGGAGTAATTAACTTGGTATTAAACGATGATGTAGGAAATTTTACAGGAAATATAAATTATGGTTTCTACAACACCAATGCAGATGGAGATTTTCCTGAAGGAACTGCTAATACCGATGGAAATAGATTAGATACCGAAAGAGATGGAAACCAAATTGGAGACGATAAATCTTTTGATGGAGGTTCTGTTAAAGTAACTGCAAATTATGGTGTAGCTATTGGAGAGGAAGGTTTTGCCAACTTCACAACAGAATACATCAGCAAAAATAAAACTCTAAGACCAGGATTCGATTTTAGAAGAGGTTTTGGAGAGGCCGCTATAGATGGTTTTAATTTCTTCGGAAATGTAGCAGTGCCGATATCAGATAATTCTGAATTCTACGCTTTTGGAGGCAGAAATTACAGAGATACTGATGCTTATGCTTTTACAAGAGATAGTTCTACAGATAGAAATGTAACTAGCATCTATCCTGATGGTTTTACTCCAAGAATAACCTCAATTATTACAGATAACTCTGTTGCAGCAGGTTTTAGAACCGAAACAGAAGGCGGGTGGAAAATAGACCTTAGTAATACGTGGGGGAAAAACTTTTTTCATTATTACATTAAGGGAACATTAAATGCATCTTTAGGAGGAGATTCACCAACTAATTTTGATGCTGGTGGACACAGTTTAAGTCAGAATACAGTTAATCTTGATTTCTCAAAATATTATGAAGATATACTAGAGGGAGTGAATTTTGCTTTTGGAGCAGAATATAAAACGGAAAATTTCGTGATCTTCGCAGGTGAAGAAGGTTCTTATGCAACTTATGATGGTACTGGAAATGTGAACAATGCTTATGATGATGTAGTTAGAGATGAAAGTGGTGAGCCTATTTTAGACGAGAATGAAGATCCTATTCCAAATCCTATTACAGCTTTATTACCAGCTGGACCTGGTGGTTCTCAAGGATTCCCTGGATACGGACCAGCCAACGAAGTGGACAGAAGCAGATCTAACGTTTCTTTTTATGTAGATGGAGAATTTGATTTAACCGATAGATTCTTAGTTGCTGCAGCAGCCAGATTTGAAGACTATAGCGATTTTGGAAGCACCCTTAACGGGAAATTGGCTGCAAGATATAAAGTTACAGATGCCGTAAATGTTAGAGGTTCTGTAAGCACCGGGTTTAGAGCACCGTCCCTAGCTCAGATTTATTATAATTTAAAGTTCACCAATTTTGTGGGTGGAGAAGCTTTAGAATCTTTATTATCTCCAAATAATAGTCCTGTAACAGCATCCTTCGGGATTGGGCCCTTACAAGAAGAAACTGCCTTCAATGCCTCTTTAGGGTTTACAGCTAATGTTGGAAGTTTTACTGCTACGGTTGACGGATACTACATAAAAATTCAAGATCGTATAGTTCTAACAGGAAATTTTGACGCACCAGAAATAGAAAATGTGGAGGCAGCACAATTCTTTGCAAATGGAGCAGATACTGAAACTGTTGGATTGGATATCGTTATTTCCCATAAAGCACAATTAGGAGCAGGTACATTAACTTCTAGCATAATTGGAAACATTAACAATATGACGATTACAGATGTAAAAAATGGAGTTTTAGATGAGCAAACCTTCTTTGGAGAACGCGATAAAGCATTTTTATTGGCATCTGCCCCAGATAGCAAGTTTATCTTGAATTTAAATTATGACATCAATAAGTTTAATGTTGCTCTTGGTATAAATAGATTTAGCGAAGTAAAACTATTAGATTTTCAAACCTTTGAAGATGTTGCAGATTATGGAAGTTTTGCAGATCAGATCTTAGCTGCTACGGATACCTATAGTCCTAAGATCACAACCGATTTAAATTTAGGATATGATATAAGTGATAATCTAAAATTAAATATTGGTAGCAATAACCTTTTCAACGTTTATCCAGATCAACAAGATGACTGGGTTGAAGGTGGAGGATATTGGGATTCTGTACAAATGGGCTTTGGTGGAGCATATTACTATGCCAAATTGAATATTCAGTTCTAATTCAATACTTAAATTTATAATAAAGGCGAGAACTTATGTTCTCGCCTTTTGTTTTAAAATACTTTTTACAAGGTTATTCTACAATATACATCTCATTAGAAGCTTTTATATAATCTTGTGGATTAAAAGTTGCTTCAAAACTGTTGCGTACCAAATTCAGTTTTAGATCTAATTGATCTACCTTATCTTTTAAATATTCATCTTGTTTATATTTTGCAATTAGAACTTTGTATTTATCTAAATTCTCAAGAATTCTAAAGGTCAAGGTGCCAAATCTTATTTTTAAATTCTGAACCGTTACCATCTGATTATAGAAATCTTGTTTCCAGTTCTCCCCGTTCTTGTTGCGTTCTTCCACAATTTTGTCTTCAGCAATTTTTGAAATATCCAGTATATACTGTGTTCTTTTCTTGGCGTCTGTTTCATCTGTAAAACGCTTTCTAAATTCATTTTTATTGATTCCTAAAATGTTAACGATATTTTCATTCATAGATTTCTCCTGAAGCTCCTTAAGTTCATCTAAACTTTTTGCAATTGCATTCCATTCTGTTTCAATCAGGTCTTTATCGTGAGTGAACTGAGAAACAGAAGTGGTTAGTTTGAACATTTTCATACTCTTTTCTCTAAGTTCCCTGTCTCTCCTACCAAGGCTATTAACAAAGCTTCCTATTCCTTCAAACAAACTTCCGGCAAACATGCCTGTAAATGGAGTTCCTTCAGCCAAATTCCCTGTTACCTGAATTATATGACTTAGTGCATCCAGCCTTGCTTCGTCCTTTTTATTTTCTTCAATATATTTTTCAAATTCTTTAAACCAAGCTGCATATCCTTCGTAATTCATAGGATTACTCACTTTATCTAGCGTAGTGTAAAAATCTCTGGAACTCTTGAATAAATTTAAAGGCTTGATCTCACGTTCCATTGAAGCCAGATTTAATACCGCAGAACTATAATTGTATTTATAGACACTTATTAGGCTCTTATCCAGCTCCAATTGTCTCTCTTCAAGTATTTGAACACGCTCTAAAAGTTTATCTACTTTTTCTGAGGAAGAATTTGTGGTGCGAATGCTTTCATCAAGATTGGTGATCTTGGCATCCATTAATTTTATCTTACTATCTACATTTTCTCTGAGTAAAGCTCTTTCCTTATTTAACTGGTAAAGTACGAGATCTGTAACAGATTTACTTTCATTATTCTCTTGTGAAAAACTTGCAAAGGGCTGAAAAATTAGAATAATTAATAAACTAAGAATATATTTGTCCATTCTATTTTAAATTAGTGGTTAGGTTAGCGTATAACGATGAACTTAGAATCATATTATTAAGAAATCGGGTGGTAATCAAAATCCTTACCACGATATTCGATTAATTACATTTAAAAAGTTAAATTTTTTAAAAAATCGTGCATTTCATCGATAAAATAACTCCTTACAACTGATTTATAAGAATTTAAGTTATATTTGTTAATCGTTATTAATTGCTTAACCAAAACAATTAATTAAAAACTAACCAAAAAAACCAAATCATGATAACAAAATTACATCGTAAAATTCTTTTTACAGCTGCATTTAGTTTAATAGGGATTTTCACTCTAAGCGCACAAACCAATACTCCACATGCTTCTGGAGCTGCGAAACATGATCATGGTGTAGCTAAAGGAATGGCCAGTCCAATAGATGATTCTTTTTCTTGGCATAACGGTCCCCAAATAGAAGGAGGAAAAGAGGAGATCACTCTTTCTTTATCCCCGAACCCTACTTCTAACAACATTAATATGATGATGTCTAATTCACATATTAAATCTGTAGTTATTTACAATCTTGAAGGTAAAAAACTATTAGGTGTTTTATATGATGTACCAGGACATGCAGCAAGTGTGGATGTTTCTAATCTTAAAAAAGGATTATTAATCATTCAAATGGAAACTGATAAAGGAAAAATACATACCAGAAGATTTTTCAAAAAATAAATCTATCATTACATAATTTAGAAGAGGTTGATCTTTAGATTAACCTCTTTTTTTATTTTATTTATTCCAATCTAGAAGTACAATACACCACTCTTCTCCATTTGGAGAAAAATATCTATGGATTTCTCTAAAGCCTAATTTTAAATGAGCCTTTAAAGATCTTTGGTTTCTCACATCAATTTCTGTAATAGCAAAATCGAATCTATCCTTCTAAGTAGTTTTATACAGTCGATAACATTTTTCTAAAACACCTTGCCCTCTAAATCCTTAACCAACACAAACTTGACCTATTATCAGGTAATTAGACTCTGCTATACATTTAGTACTATAAATCACTTTTTTAAATTCCAAAAACATTGATTTTAAAAGGGGAATTTTATTTTCAGCTATAGCCTTCATTGTTAAGAGATAGGCTACCACTTTATTATTAGAAACAGCTATAATATGAAGTGTAATATTATCAAATTCAGTTAATAATTCTAAATTATGAGTACAGGTTAAGAATCCTTCAATAGCGATTTCTTCTTTTGAAAGTTTCGAATAATGATTTTCATTTTGTAACTGTAGAATTTCTTCCAATTCTATTTTTGAAGTATATGTTTTATAGATTATCTCTTCCAAGAATTTTATCTAAAAAATCAATTATTATAAAATACTAAGATCATGTTTTTCTTCTTCTCAAAAAATCAATAACCTCGGGGAATTAAACCCTCAATGAGGAATTAAAAGCCTGAAACAAAAAATAATTAAAAATTTCGTTTTAGCTTAAGGATTAATCCATTTAATAACTATAATAATTTAGTAAAAATCGATATATTAGTACGTATTCAATTGAGTGAATCTAAAAATCTTGCTATGAAAACAAATTTTAATGACTTTCAATTAAGTCCGATTACATATATATTATTAGTAGCCCTCATATGCTTAACACCTAGAGCTACTTATTCCTATTCTTTTCAGCAAAGCATAGAAACAAACAAATTCCAATATGTAGAATTTAAAGGAGAAGTAGTGGATGATAGAAATGGTGACCCTATTATCTCTGCACATATTACCGTAAATGGTAGCAATATTTCCACTATTACAAATAGCGAAGGTGAATTTTCTTTAAAGATCCCCGCAGATCTTATGAGCTCTAACGTAACGGTTTCCTTTTTAGGTTATAAGAGCAAAACGATTCCTTTAAGTGCCTTTTCAAAAGAATATACCCGCATAACTTTAGAAGAGTCTGTAGAAGTTCTATCTGAGGTTAGCATTTTTAAAGCAACAGATGCCAAAAAACTCATTAGAGTTATGCTTGAAAAAAGAGGTGATAATTACTTTGATAATCCTACCTTAATGACTGCTTTTTATAGAGAGATCATTAAAAAGGGAAGAAGAAACGCTTCTCTTTCTGAAGCTGTAGTAAAGATCTATAAACAACCTAACAGTTCTAATAAAAAGGATGACGTTGCAATTTATAAAGCTAGAAAGAGCACCGATTATGACAGACTAGATACATTAGCCATAAAATTAAGAGGTGGTCCCTTTAATACTTTGTATGTAGATCTAATGAAATATACTGAGTTTGTTTTTGACGCCAGTAATTTGGATGAATTCAAATTTAATTTTGAGCAGCCTACAAAAATGGGCAAAAGATATGTGTATGTTGTTGATTTTGAAGAGATCAATAAATCCTTACCCTGGTATTATGGTAAACTTTTTATAGATACCGAAACAAACACTTTATTGAAAGCTTCATACAAACTGAATGTAGATGACAAAGACACTGCATCCGAAATGTTTGTAAAAAGAAAGCCATCAAGATCTACGGTTTATCCCGTGGATATTAATTACGAAATTAATTATATAGAGAGTAATGGGAAATGGTATTATGGATACGGAAATGCTCTCTTAGAATTCGTAGTAAACTGGGATAGGAAATTATTTAATTCCAGATATACTTTGAATAGTGAAATGGTGGTTACAAACTGGGAAGATTATACTGATAAGGAATCAAGAAAAGATATGAATTACATTAGACCATCTGTAGTGATGGTAGACGACATCTCTGGATTTGCCGATGCGGACTTTTGGGGAAATGATAATATTATAGAACCCGAAAAATCTATTCAGAATGCCATCGAAAAAATTCAACGAAAATTAGAAAGAGAAAAAGATTGATCTTTAAAAATCAACTTTCTTATTATCCCATATTTCAAACCTCCAGTTCTATAGAATTGTAAGTGTTTATTATTTTAAATCTAATCTTTTCATGGGAATTTAAAGATCATAAATTCCGATTTGAAGTTAAGGTAATAGCAAAATCATACTGATTTTTGAAGGATGTTTATATAGATATAACAAGCTTCAAACACTCATTTTCCTTATATTCTTTGGCAAACCAACCTTGTCCAATTACTATAAATTATATATCGAAATTAATTTTTCTTCCTAACAAACTTCCTTAAACTTTTGGAACACTATTTTTAAAATGGAGAAATCTTGTTCTGAATCTGCCTTCATTGCAAGAATATAAGCCACACCACCAGTTTTATATTAATAAATAATTACAGGTTCATACTAATGCAAATATTTAAAAATTAAAAAAAATATTACTATAAGCAACCCTTGAGATCACATTTCTTAAAACGATGGAACCCTAGATATATACATTCTACAGTTTTAGAGCATCAATTAATCCTGAGTCTAAAGAGACTCTTTAATAATCAAGATTGTTCATTATAGAACTTTTTAATTTGAGCCGCTATCAATATCCAATTTATATTATAAGCACTTAAAAACATCAATAATAAAGATAAGGTGACCATAGTCATACTTTAAATTAATTACAACTATTAATTTAGCCTAAATATCGAACTTCTCATTAAAATTTAGTTTGATATGCCACTGTCTTTTAATTCCTTAGTCTTTATTTATTAGTTCCTCTTAAATCTATTAAGTAATGAAAAAATCGTCGCTCGAGATATATCTCTTATTACCAATAAAGAGTTTTATCAATAAGCAAACTTCTGTTGGGATCTTGATCATTATTTCTGCCCTATTGGCTATGATTATTGCTAATTCACCTTTTGCAGATATCTATCATAAAATCTGGAAGCAGGAACTTTATGTAGGTTTTAATGATGCTGTTCTTAATAAAACCGTTTTACATTGGATCAATGATGGTTTGATGTCTATTTTCTTTTTTATGGTTGGTCTCGAATTAAAGAGGGAAATTATGAGTGGAGAATTGTCAAGTATTAGAAAAGCCATCTTACCAATTTTTGCTGCCATTGGTGGAATGATCTTTCCAGCATTGATTTTCTTCTTCTTTAATTTTGGATTAGATTCCATAAAAGGTTGGGGAATTCCTATGGCTACAGATATAGCTTTTGCCTTAGGAGTTTTATATCTCTTAGGTAATAAAGTGCCGCTATCATTAAAGATATTTCTTACAGCTATTGCAGTAATAGATGATCTGGGAGCTATTTTGGTAGTAGCTTTCTTTTACACTTCAGAGATTATGATGAATAATTTAGCCATGGGAGGTGTTTTTTTAGTGGTTCTAATTTTGGCTAATTTAATAGGTATAAGAAACTCGATATTTTACGCTATAGCAGGAATAGGTGGCTTATGGATGGCTATAATGTTATCTGGAGTTCATGCTACCATAGCTGCTGTTCTTGCTGCATTCGCTATACCTACAAGTAAAAAGATAAACACCCCGCTATTTCTTAGAAAAGTGAAAATGCTTTCCTACAAGATCAGACAAAAATTAACTTCCAAAAGCTCGAATAAGAATAAGACCGAAGATGAAATAACAAATCTAATAGAGAAATTTTCTTTACTTACCCAAGACGCTACTCCCCCATTGCAAAGATTGGAATCTGGATTACATTCTTTAGTGAGTTTTATAATTTTACCAATTTTTGCCTTTGCCAACGCAGGAGTTACCTTAGATTCAAATTCCTTTAATTATTTTTTTAGCGATGTAGCCATAGGAATATTGCTTGGATTGTTAATCGGAAAATTTGTTGGAATTGTTCTTTTTACAAAACTTATGGTGTTTTTTAAAATCTCAAAATTACCGCCAAATGTAAAATGGAAACATGTCTATGGTATTGGATTTCTTGCAGCGATGGGATTTACCATGTCTTTATTTATTACTGAACTTGCTTTTGAGGATGATGTTTTATTAACTCAAGCCAAAATAGGAGTTCTGTCTGCCTCTATTATTGCCGGTTTGATTGGATATTTCTATCTAAGATATATTTCAAGAAAAAGCACTGGAAAAGCTATTAGTCTAAAAAGTACAAAAACTTCAAATTTGGAACATGAGCGAAAAGCAGACCTCATAAAAAATCCCGTTTAAAAGAATTAAACGGGATGGTATCAATGTAATAAAACTATTATTTAAGAATCTTCATGCATAAATTTTTGCTTTGCAAGTAATTCTTCTTCGG
>JAGXIK010000071.1 GCA_024635715.1 Gillisia sp. | reverse complement strand
GCCGATACAACAAAATGCTCCATAGATAAATTTTGAAAAACAAATATAGAAATACCATCCCGAAGATGTAAATCTATTTCTTGTTTTTTATAAAGAATATTAATCTAAAATTCTGCGGTGCTTTAATAATGCTAGATTTAAAATGCTGCTGTATATTTGCGTGAAAGTAGGCCACCTTATCGCCACACCCCCGGTGTGGAGGAAAGTCCGGACACCATAGAGCAGCATAGTGGATAACACCCACCAGTCGTGAGATTAGGACAAGTGCAACAGAAAGTATGTACAGGTTAAGCTGTAGTGAAACCAGGTAAACTCTATGCGGTGCAATGCCATGTATACCGGCATTTAAGGGTTGCTCGCCCGTTGCTGGAGGGTAGGCAGCTAAAGATTCTTGGTAACAAGAATATGAGATAAATGATAAGGATTGCTTTCTCTTTTGAGATTGGGAGACAGAATCCGGCTTATCGGCCTACTTTTTTTATTAGATCATTTGCCCATTCTATGGCCTCATCTAGTTCTAAAAAGATTTTAAATTCAGCCTTGGAGAAATTTCTTTCAAACTCAGCCATTTTAAGTGAAGAGACTTTATCGCTCACAATAGCAATCCCAATCAAATTTTTCCTTATTTCTTCAAGTTTTACGTACACTGTAGGATTCACATTGTAATTATTCTTTCTACTTGAGATATAAACAAATTTTTTGCCATCAAAAAAATCATTGCATTTTTCAGCTATAGCCATAAATTGGGAATGACTAAAAACGGTATCTTCTTTCACAACAGAAACTACATAATTGCTATAGAATTCTAAAATTGTGAAATCTAAATTGACAGATTTTATTGGCTCCTTCATTATTCTAAATATTTAAAAAAGCTAAAAACGGAATTTCCATATCTTCTACCTACATCAAAATGTTCTACTTTATCCATCTTAGTATGCTTGGAATGTTCAATAATAAGAACTCCATCCTCGTTTAGTAATTGTTTCTCGAATACAAGATCTACAATTTTTTTAAACTGCGCATCATCAAAATTATAAGGAGGATCTGCAAAAATGATATCTGCTTTTATCGGAGCTCTTTCCAAATATTTAAAAACATCGCTTTTAATAGGAGTAATATCCATCTCCAATTCTAAGCTTGTTTTTTTAATGAATTTTACGCAATCCATATTTTCATCTACAGAAGTCACAGAAACAGCACCTCTAGAGGCAAACTCGTAAGAAATATTTCCAGAACCTGAGAATAATTCTAATACATGTAAATTATTAAAGTGAAAGCTATTGTTCAAAATATTAAACAAGCCTTCTTTAGCCATATCGGTAGTTGGTCTTACGGGCAGTTTTTTAGGAGCCGTAATTCTTCTTCCTTTATGTTGGCCAGATATTATTCGCATTTAAGGGTTTTTAAAAGAGAAAAAGCTTCTCTATGAAATGTTTCAGATTGTTCCAATTTGGAAGTAAAATTAAAAGCTGGGATCAAGAAATCTATAAATTTAACATAAGTATATGCTATGTTGAAGTTATCTGAATCTTTTGAAATATCTCCTAATAACCAAAGATTAAATTCAGATGGATCTATTTGCAATTGTTCTGCAGTAAACAACAGGTAGTAAATAAAATCTTCTTTAGTATCGTACTGAAAAGTATTGGCGAGTAGTAATTTATTTTGCTTGACGATAACAAGATCATAATAACTGGAATAGTCATTTAAATAAACTTGAGCATTTTTACTCTCAGTATTTTTTGCTAATACAGCTTCAATGAGAACAGAAATGTTGTTTTTAAATTCGAATTCCCCATATTTATCAAAAAAGTAATTATTGATATTGGTATATGGAATATAAACATTTACCAGCCCGTGAGCTAACATATCATGGGCTACTACATCTGTTTTTAATATCTTGGTATTGAATTTTAAATAAGTAGAGGCTTCTTCTTCAATAAAAAAGGATTCTGGAACTACAGTGTATAAATTGTTGGAAAAAAGAACAATTACCTCTTCAAACTCAGTTTGAAGATTAGTTTCTTCAGCATATAGATTTTCAATTTCCTTTAAAATTTCGACAGGGCTTTGTTCTTTGCCTAGATCAATCTTTTTGTACCAAGCAATTTCGTTGTTGCTACAATTTAGGATACAAAAAGAAAATCCATTCAGGCGAACCTGAATGGACATCTTAAATATATCTTGTTTCTCGTTCTTAGTTATTATCATAAGCTGTTGGCCAGTTCCCTTCAGTCTTAATCTCTGTCATAGAACCTAGACTAATGAATCGTCCATTTACACCTTCTACAGAAATCACTTGATTCTCTGCCATTAGAAGATCTTTATCTAGATCATGTAACACCACTTTTTTAGCAACCTTTGCTTCGAAAACAGGGATTTTATTGTCATTTTTAAGAACAGTACCAGCATCCATACTGAATTTGGCATCTACACCATCTACAGGTACATTCATCATTTCTTTATACCTTGTAGAATTCTTAAATAAAGAATCTTTTACTGAAGCTGTTCCCAAGGTATCTATGATTACAATATCCTTAAGTTTATCTACTCCAAAAGTTTTTCTGTACTCTTCATCCATAATGGTAGAATCTCTTCTTTGTGTAAGAGTAAATTCTGCAGTATCAATAAATCTTACCAATTTATCGAAATCTTTTTCGAAACTACCGGTAATTTCCTGATGCGCTAATTGTGCAGCACGAATATCTTTAAGTCGATCAACTACTTTGGCGTAACGTTTCTCTTTAACTTTATTAAATTGAATTGGCTCATACACTGCGTTAAACACCATGTATCCCAAGAAGATGATCACAATCCAAAGGACTAATTGAATGACAAGTTTCATGCGGTTGACTTTTTTAGTTATTAGAGTTCCTCGCAAATCTACAATTTTTTTTTATTCGTAAAAGTTTCTGCCCTAAAAATCCATTGTTATCTTTGAGATTTGCAAGATAGCCTATGGAAACCATTACAGCCGATAAATTTTACAAACTGCTAATCAAGGAGTTAGGATTTCAGGCAAAAATAAAACAAGATATTGCTTTACAACAATTAGCATCTTATGTGGTGAATCCTAAGCCAAATTCGTTGTTTTTACTCAAAGGATTCGCCGGAACTGGTAAAACTACCATCATAAGTTCCCTTGTAAAGAACCTTTGGAAGATAAAAAGAGCAGGTATTTTATTAGCTCCAACGGGAAGAGCTGCAAAAGTGATCTCTTTATATTCAAATCAAGAAGCACAGACCATCCACAAAAAGATATATTTCCCAAAGAAGACTGGTGGAGCAGGAGTCCAGTTTGTGTTACAACCAAATAAGCATAAGAATGCTGTATTTATTGTAGATGAAGCCTCTATGATCCCAGATGAGGATCAGGATTCCAAATTATTCGAAAATAAAGGATTGCTTTCAGATCTTATTCAATATGTAGATTCAGGTCAAAATTGCCAGTTGATCTTTATTGGAGATACAGCGCAATTACCACCAGTAAAGTTAGATCTAAGTCCTGCACTTATGGAGCAATCTTTAGGTCTGGATTATGACAAGGAAGTGATACACATAGAACTGAATGAAGTGGTAAGGCAGAGCGAAGAAAGTGATATTCTTTTAAATGCTACAAGAATTAGGGAAGCTTTGGCTGAAGAGTTTTATGAATCCTTCAAATTTAAACTTACAGAAAAAGCAGATCTGGTTAGATTAATAGATGGAGATGAGATCTTGGATGCAATTCAGGATTCTTATGATAATTTAGGGCATGAAGATACAAGCATAATAGTTCGTTCTAATAAACGCGCTAATCAATACAACCAGCAAATACGATCTAGGATATTATTTCAGGAAGAAGAAATCTCTTCCGGGGATTATTTAATGGTGGTCAAGAATAATTATTTTTGGGTAAAACCTACTTCCGAAGCTGGATTTATAGCAAACGGGGATATTGTGAAAGTGTTAGAGATATTTGCCATTAAAGAGCTCTACGGATTTCGCTTTGCTGAAGTGAAAGTGCAGATGGTGGATTATCCAAAAATGGCTCCTTTTGAAACTGTTGTGATTTTGGATACCTTAGAAAGCAATACGCCTTCTTTAACCTATGACGATAGCAATAGATTATATCAAGAAGTGATGAAGGACTATGAAGAAGAAACGTCTAAATACAAGAAGTTTTTGAAGGTGAAGAATAATAAGTTTTTTAATGCCCTTCAAATTAAATTCTCTTACGCCATGACCTGTCATAAATCTCAGGGTGGGCAATGGCATACGGTCTTTATAGAACAACCATATTTGCCTAATGGAATAGATAAAGAGTATCTTAGATGGCTGTATACCGCAGTAACCCGAGCAACTGATAAGCTTTATTTAATAGGGTTTAAGGACGATTTTTTTACTGAAAATTAGAATTGAAAACGAATTCATAAAAAGAATGGAAAATAACAACTCATTACGAATAATAGCCATGATCCCTGCAAGATTTGAAGCATCTCGGTTTCCGGGCAAGTTAATGGAAGATCTTAATGGAAAAACGGTTATTAGGAGGACTTATGAAGCAGCATTAAAAACCAATTTATTTGATGAAGTTTATGTGGTTACAGATAGTGATCTTATCCACAATGAAATTGTAAGCAATAATGGTAAGAGTATAAAAAGCACTAAAGAACATGAATGCGGAAGTGATAGAATTGCTGAAGCTGTGTTGAATATGGATGTAGATATTGTTGTTAATGTACAAGGAGATGAGCCACTTATAGATGAAGAAAGTTTACGTAAATTATTAGAGGTTTTTAGGAACGATCCTGAAAAAACAATAGATCTGGCATCTCTAAAAACTCCGATGATGGATAGCGATGAGATCTCCAATCCTAATAATGTGAAGGTGATTACTAATAAAGATAATCTTGCACTTTACTTTTCAAGGTTCCCGCTCCCATATCCAAGAGAGACTACCTCTGGAGTCACCTATTTTAAACATATCGGGGTGTATGCCTTCAGAAAAGCGGCACTTATGGATTTTTATAGTTTACCGATGTTGGAGTTAGAGGCAACCGAGAAAATTGAATGCATCAGATATCTGGAATATGGAAAAAGCATAAAAATGGTGGAAACTAATTTTAAAGGGATTGGTATAGATACTCCTGAAGATCTTGAAAAAGCACGTAAATTATTTCCTTCGGATTAATTATCCTGAAACAGCTTCTTTATAAACGCTAAGCGCTCTTTCCCTTGCTTCTTTATGATCTACCATTTTCTCTGGATAGGCTTCTGTATCATATTCTGGGATCCATTTTTTAATGTATTCCAGATCTTTGTCGTAATCCTTTATTTGAGTAGTTGGATTAAATATTCTGAAGTAAGGTGTTGCATCTACACCACTTCCTGCAATCCATTGCCAATTTCCTACGTTCGAAGACATTTCATAATCCAAGAGTTTTTCAGCAAAATAAGCTTCCCCCCAGCGCCAATCTATTAAAAGGTGTTTACAAAGAAAACTGCCAACCAGCATTCTTACCCTATTATGCATAAAGCCAGATTCATTTAATTGTCTCATTCCTGCATCTACCATTGGATATCCAGTGGTTCCGGTTTTCCATTTCTCAAACTCTTCTTTATTATTTCTCCACTCAATACGATCGTATTTTTTTTTGAAAGCATCTGTTGATGTATTTGGAAAATGATATAATATTTGCATAAAAAATTCACGCCAAATAAGTTCCTGCCAAAAGATCTCATTCTTTTCAGAAATTGCTTTCTTCATAATTTTCCGGATCCCGACAGTTCCAAATCGTAAATGTGGCCCAAGATGGGATGTGGCATCTTTAGCAGGGTAATTTCTCTTTGCTTCATAATCTTGAATCAGGCTAGGAGTTACCTCATAATCCGGCACTTTCTGGCTGGAAGTTTCAAAACCAATATCACCCAGACTTAAATTTGGCAGCCTTGAATTCTGGATTAAATTATCTAAATATTGAGAGGTGTAATGCACTTCAAGCTCTATTTTCTTAAATTCTTCCTTCCATAATTTCATATAAGGAGTATAGACAACATAAGGATCTCCGTTGCTTTTTACAACTTCATCTTTTTCGAAGATCACCTGATCCTTAAAAGTTAGAAATTCAATATTATTATCACTTGCTAATTTCTCGATCTTTTCATCACGTTGTTTTGCATAGGGTTCATAGTCTCTATTAGTATAGATCTTCTGAATGTCATACTGATCAAATAATTCCTTAAAAATAGCTAATGGTTTTCCGAAATACATAGCAAGAGAGCTTCCTTTTGTTTGAAGTTCTTTTCGCATTTCTTGCAGCGTATCGAATAAGAAATTGACACGCGCATCACCTTTAGGAAGATCATCCAAGATTTCTGAATCAAAGATAAATATAGGCAGTACTGGAAACTCTCCTTTTAAAGCCTGTAGAAATCCCACATTATCATCTAATCTAAGGTCTCGTCGAAACCAAAATACAGCTGTCTTTTTATTCATTAATTTACATTTATAGTAGAAAGTCCACCGTCTATTCCTAAGATTTGCCCTGTCATCCAGCTACTTTTTTCAGAGATCAAAAAATCAACTGCATTCGCAATGTCTTCTGGTGTCCCAACTCTTTTTAGAGGATGACGATCTCCCATTTTCTCTCGTTTTGCATCGTTTGACAATAATTTTTCAGACAATTGTGTATCTGTCAAAGAAGGGGAAATTACATTCACTCTAAAGGATGGAGCGTATTCTGCTGCCAGAGATTTTGCAAAGCCTTCAATAGCGCCTTTAGCTGCTGCGATGCTAGTATGAAATGGCATCCCAACTTTTACCGCTACGGTACTAAAAAATACCAAGCTTGCTTGTTCAGATTTTTTCAGTTTAGGAAGTAAGCCTTGAACCACTTTAACCAAAGAGAAAAAATTCAAATTCATTTCCTCCTGAAAACTTTCAGGAGATAACATTTTAAACGGCTTTAGG
>JAGXIK010000070.1 GCA_024635715.1 Gillisia sp. | reverse complement strand
GATCTAATTCATGATCTTCTCCAAGATTGGCTGAAAAATACAAGCTTTTTCCATCCTTACCCCAAACGGGTGTTCCATGATCAAACTCATTAAATGTAAGTTGCCTTGGGGTATGGCCATCTATAGAAACTACGAACAGTTGTGTGTTTCCGCTTTTTAAATAACCAGCTCCATCTGCACGATAATTCATTTCGGTGATATACTTAGGAGCATCATTCCACTTTGCGCCTTCCGGCTTCTTTGGCATTTTAATAGGAGAAGCATTCTCTTTAATCACGAATTTAGAAAAGGCAATGAACTTGCTATCCGGAGACCAAGAAATTGATCCCGGGAGATCGTTAGAATTGGAAATTACTTGTGGCTGTTGGGAATCCATCCACTTTAAATATAACCTCATTTCGCCATCCATGTTTGATTTGAAAAGCAATTTTTCTCCATCTGGAGACCAACGTGGAGAATTATCTACTGTGTTGCCAGTGGTTAAAGGTCTATTTTGTGTGCCATCAAAATTCACTATCCAAAGATTAGATAGGTTTTTATCTGTCATGACATCCTTAAAATTGCGGACATACACCACTTGTTTCCCATCTGGAGATATTTGTGGGTCTGAAATATATTCAAGATTGAATATATCCAATAACTCCAACTTATCTGATTGTTGTGCAACAATTGCCTGGCTGGTTAGGAAGAAAAATAGTAATATTTTTTTCATGATCAGAGATTTTAAAGTGAATTAAACAGGAAATGAACTTATCTAAATGTCGATGAAGGAAAAGAAACTAAACTTTCATGGCCGTTTTTGCCCACAGCTACAACTCCAAATAAGAAATTATCTATTACAATTCCTTCCAACGTAAATTCAGATACATCTCCTACAAACCTTGAATGTTGCCATACAGGGGAAGTAGTATCTCTCCAATATATTTTATAACCTGCAATTTCTCCTGAAACCTTTTCCCAACGTAGTTTGGTAGATGGTTCAACTATTCCACCAATCGCAACTTTTGAAGGTGCGGGTGGAGCCCAAGCCAAACTAGCCAAGTTAATCGCGTTTACAGCCGTAAGTTTTGCCGCATAATTAAAGTTTACACCCTCAATTACATCGCCATATTCAATTCCATTTTCCGTTCTAATGTCTTGATGTTGTCTGTTGTAATTTTCATGGGCTTCCATTATTCTAATCCCTGCATAGCCAAGGTCATTAAAAGATCTGTGATGTCCACCACGCCCAAATCTATCTAATCTATAGATCATCATTGGGTTCATTTCTGGCATATAGGTTTTTACAGTACTATGAATATATCTGGCAAGCTGCCTGGAAATTCCATCTACCTCACCACCATAATATCTTCTTGCATTTCGCTCTTGCTCGGTTTCGGTTGGAGGCACAGGTTCAGAAAAAATTCTGAAACTTCGGTTATCAATTACTCCATCCACTCCTTCAATATTCCCGATCATATCATTGTTCAATATTCCAATGATCTCCCAATTCTTATTTTTTGCATACTGAGCCAATCCTTTTCCTCCAAATAAACCTTGCTCTTCTCCCGAAAGGCCAACATAAATAATGCTGTTTTCAAATTTATATTTAGATAAAACTCTAGCAGCTTCAATAGTTCCTGCCATTCCACTGGCATTATCATTTGCACCGGGAGCATCAGTTTCAAAATCCATAGTATTACTAGCGCGAGAATCTATATCTCCACTCATAATGATATATCTATTTGGATATTTAGTTCCTTTTTGGATAGCTACCACATTTACTACCCATGCCTCTTTTGGTACACGATTTCCGTCATCCGGAGTCACCAAGTCTTTTTGATAAAATACATTTAAACAGTTATTGCAATCCTTAGAGGTTTTATCAAATTCAGATTTGATCCATCGTCTTGCAGCTCCAATCCCTCTAGTATTAGAAACAGTATCGCTAAATGTATTTCTAGTTCCAAATCCTGCTAATTTCCTAATGTCAGATTCAATTCGATCGGCAGAAACTGAATCAATTATACTATAAATTTTCGCATCTGTATCCTGAGCATTTGTATTATTGAAGAGAAGTAAAGTGAATATGAAACAAGTAATACTTAATAGGGAGGAATTAATTTTCATTATTATAAATTTTATTTATTTGAGTTTTCTAAAGTAAGAAATGTTTTTCAGAATGTTTTCTGAAGATAATCCAATTTCGAAAAATAAAAAACCCTCGGAAAGATTCCGAGGGTTAATATAAAATATTCGAGCTTAGACTAGCTAGCTCTCATATCATGAATATCTGCTTTAGTATCGTGAAACTTTTCTTCTACTTTAGAACCACTAGTTGCAGCTTTAGATCTTTCTTTGATCGCTTCAACTTTTTGGTTTAAACCATCTGAAAGATCATTGATCTTTCCTTTAGCACCTTTTAAATAGCTATCTCCAGATTCAGTAATTGATTTACGTGTATCTGCTCCTTTTTTTGGTGCAAACAATAAACCTATAGCTGCTCCTATAGCTGCTCCTGATACTAATCCTGTAATTAACTTTCCTACTTTCATAATTATAAATTTTTTAAATATTGGTTGTATATATTATAATGTAAAAGTACTTCTAATTAGAAGTTTAGACGATTTTCATTAGTTAAGTTTGATATAATATTTAACCAAAATTGCTAAGAATTTTAACATTTTAGTTTTATTATTATTAGTCTACTGAAGCTTATTTCAGTTCTAAAAATCCTTGCAATAATTCTCTTACTTTTTTGGTGTTATTTAAATAGTAAGTAGCACTGGTTTTCTTTAAACCTACTTTTACAGTTACTGAAGAATCTGGCAATTCCTGGAATAAATATTCATCTGTCCAATCGTCTCCAATAGCAAATATGAAATCAATCTCTTTTCTTAAAAGAAATTTTGTCGCAGCTTTTCCTTTGTTAACTTCACTGCTTTTTATCTCCAGTACTTTATTACCATCTAAAACACTCAAGCCGTGATTAGAGATAAGATCTTTTAATACTGATGAAAGTTCATTAGCGCGTTTTTCTCCTAGATCAGGATCCGATTTTCTATAGTGCCAAGCCAGTGAATAATTCTTTTCTTCTATAAAACTTCCGGGAGTTCTATCTACAAAAGCTTCAATAACAGGACGTAAAGATTCCATCCAGTCATTTCTAACATTTTCATTTAGTCTCCATTCTTTATTGGGTTTTAAGGCCCAAACTCCATGCTCAGCGATTAGCTGCACATCTACTTCCTTCCACCAAGTACCTAGAGTTTCCTTATCTCGTCCGCTAATAAGTACTACAGTAATATTTTCCAAAGAAGCTAATTGACTTATTAGTGAGATAAGTTCTTTATCGGGTTTTGCATCTTCTGGTTGATCAACAAAATCTACTAGTGTTCCATCATAGTCTAAAAATAATACTCGATTTTTAGATTTTTTGAAATCTGAATATATAGACTCTTGGATATCTTTAGAGATAAGGATAGCCTTATTGTTTTGTCTGTTTTCTTGTGTTTTAGTCAAGGATTTCATAAAGTCGTTAGCCCATTTTTCTACATCATAACGCTTTAAACGTTTCTGAAGGATTTTATTTCTTTTAATTTGCTCTTCTTCAGGCATCTTTATCGCCTGATTTATTGCATCAGCAATCTGTTCAAAATTATTAGGATTAATTAAAATAGCTTCATTCATTTCTTGAGCTGCACCGGTCATTTCACTTAAAATAAGCACTCCTGTTTGATCTTTTCTGCTTGCAATATATTCTTTTGCCACAAGGTTCATTCCGTCTCTTATAGGGGTTAGTAGGGCTATATCGCATGAAGCATATAGATCTATTAAGTTTTTAAAAGGCATTGACCTATAGAAATACCAAATAGGTGTCCAGCTTACGGTTGCAAATTTTCCATTTATCCTTCCTACTAAGGCATCAATTTCCTTTTTCAATAATTGATACTGTGGCACCTCAGATCTTGAAGGAACTGCAAGCATAACCAATCGGATTTTTTCTATATACTGAGGGTATTTTTCTAAGAAATACTCAAATGCCCTTATTCTATGTGCAATCCCTTTGGTATAATCTAACCGATCTATGCTTAAGATCAACTTTGCCCCGGGCGCTCCTTTTCTATGATGATCTAATCTGCGTTGTAAATCTGATTGACTTTCCAGAGTATTTTCAAAGTGATTTTGCGCAGCCTGTTCAAACTTGTTATAATCTATACCCATAGGAAAAGAATCTACTTTAACCATTCTCTCTGGGAGGCTCACTTCATTAAAATTTACTTGATACCTGAGAATACGACTTACCGAACTTAAAAAATGTCTTTCATAGTCGTAGGTGTGAAAGCCAATAAGATCTGCCCCCAGTAGACCTTTAAGAATTTCCTCTCGCCAAGGCATGGTTCTAAAGACTTCATAAGAAGGAAATGGGATATGATTAAAGAAACCAATGGTAGCATTGGGAGATTGTTCCCTAACCATATTTGGTACTAAAAGAAGTTGATAATCATGAATCCAGATCTTATCACCTTCTTTATAATGTTCCAAAATAGCATCCGCATATTTTTGATTTACAGTTTTGTAGGTTTCCCAATGCCAAGTTTCCCATTCTGTGAATTCCATAAAATAGTGGAAGAGAGGCCAAATACTTCTATTACTAAAGCCATAATAAAAGCCTTCAATTTCCTTTTCAGTAAAATTTAATGCAATACAGGCCTGATCTTTTGCTTTCTGAGAGACTTCATCCATTAAATTATCAGGAAGCTCTTCAGTAGTTAATCCACTCCATCCTATCCAGACACTATCTCCATCTCTGTGAAAGGATTTTAAACCTGTAGCTAGGCCTCCCACGCTAGGAGTAACGTATAATTTTCCTTTTTTTATAGAAATTTGAAGTGGTAACCTATTGGATATAATGATTGTTTTACTCATAATTTATTCTGAATTCTACGATAAAGTTTTAGTATTTTACTTAATTTCCGAAAATACATTCGATATACCATCATTTTCAACAAACTTTATGATTATATGAAGAATTTAGACTACGGAATTATAGGAAATTGTAAAAGTGCAGCACTTGTTTCAAAAACAGGCTCATTGGAATGGTGTTGCTTGCCAAATTTTGACTCAGCAGCTGTTTTTGCAAAATTATTAGATGAAAATAAAGGCGGAAGCTTTGAGATAGAAGTTACTGAGGATTATAAAATCTCTCAAGAATATCTTTGGGGTACCAATATATTAAGTACTGTATTTGATAATGGGACAAATTCTTTTCAGCTTATAGATTTTATGCCACGTTACCAACATGATGATGGTTCTTATTATGCAGCTCCAGATGTAATTAGGTTTTTAAGGCTTATAAAAGGAAAACCCACATTTAAGGTTTTATATAATCCTAAGTTGGATTTTGCACGAGAAAAAACATATAATGAAAATAAGAGTAGTTATATAAAAAGTTATACCTCTGAAGGAAAATTTGAATCTCTTTTTCTATACTCAAGTTTTGATCTTGATTCAATTTTAAACCAAAACGAAATTGAATTAACAGGAAATGGATATTTCTTATTGGGATATCATGAAAAGTTGATCAAGCAATCTCTAGACAGAGCTTACCTTAAATACCAGCGCACCAAAACCTATTGGATGAATTGGAGTGAGCACACTACTAAGTACAAATTTTATAACGAAGAGATACTAAGAAGTGCTTTGGTGCTAAAGGCCTTAACCTTTAAAAAGTCGGGTGCTGTACTTGCAGCAGCAACCACTTCGCTGCCTGAAACTATAGGAGAAGAGCGTAATTGGGATTATAGATTCTGTTGGATTAGAGATGCCTCCATGGTAATTAAAGTAATGGCAGGGCTAGGGCATGCTAAATCTGCTAAAGATTTTCTACAGTTTATAATTAATTTAATACCACACAAGGATGAAAAGATCCAGATAATGTATGGGATTAATGGCGAGAAAAATTTAACTGAAAATATTCTAGATCATTTAGATGGTTATGAGGGTTCTAAGCCTGTAAGAACAGGAAACGCTGCTTATATTCAGAAGCAGAATGATATTTATGGAATTTTGATGGAAGTAATCTATCAGCAATTCCTTCAATTTGAAACGAATCTAGAAAATAGCGAAGAATTATGGACTGTCACTAGAGGAATTGTAAATATTGTAGAAACTCATTGGAAAGAGCCTGATAAAGGAATTTGGGAATTACGAACAGAAGAAAGGCACTTTGTATTCTCAAAATTGTTATGTTGGGTTGCCATAGACCGAGCAGTAAAAATAGGGGAGATCTTGAGAAAAGGGATCAATGAAACCAAATGGGTCACCTTAAGAGCAGAAATCTATGACGATATTTATAAGAATGGGTGGAACGAAGAAGTACAAGCTTATACCCAATCTTACGGATCTAAAGATCTAGATGCATCTACACTTTTAATGGAAAGTTATGGATTTATAGATGCTATGGATCCTCGTTTTGTAAGTACTGTAAAAGCTACTGAAAAAGAACTCTCGCGTGATGGTTTGATGTATCGTTATAAAAATAAGGATGATTTTGGCTTGCCTTCGTCTTCATTTACAATTTGTACTTTTTGGTTTATTAATAGTTTATATAAAATAGGGGAGAAAGAAAAGGCTAAAAATTTATTCGATAAGCTTTTGTCTTATAGTAATCATTTGGGATTATTTAGCGAGGATATTGATTTTGAAACGAAGCGGCTTTTAGGGAATTTTCCACAAGCTTATTCTCATTTGGCATTAATAGAAACAGCTGCAAATTTTAGTAAAGGTTATACACCAGAAGAAGATATTCAGTTTTAATCACTTTTTAAACTTACCCTGGATTTCGGAAGACTTTCAGGGTAATTTTCTTTTATAAAAACAATTAGTTGCTCTCTAACATATACTCTAAGGTCCCAAGCTGTAGGAGAATCTTTTGCACTCATTAAAGCTCTTATCTGAACAGATCTGTCTGTAGCATCAGTAACTTGTAATACATTGGTTTTTCTATCCCATAACGAAGAACCCTCCAATAGTCTGGTAAGTTCTTCTCTCAGTTTTTCAAAAGGAATCTCATAATCTGTATAAATAAAAACGGTACCTAATATTTCTGAAGAATTTCTAGTCCAGTTTTGAAAGGTGTTTTCAATAAAATAGGTAGTAGGAACTACAAGTCTTCTTTTATCCCAGATTCTAACCACTACGTAGGTAAGAGTTATTTCTTCAATCCAACCCCATTCTCCTTCTATAATTACAACATCTTCTATTCGAATTGGTTGAGTAAGGGCTATTTGAATACCAGCTAATAAAGTTCCAATAGCCTTTTGTGCTGCTAGACCTATAATGATCCCGGCAATTCCGGCTGAGGTAAGAAGACTAACACCAATAGACCTAATGCTATCAAAACTCATTAATGCTACACCTGTGCTTAGTACTATGATAATAAAGATGATTATATTCTCTAAGATCATGAACTGCGTATAAACCTTACGTGCTTTTAAATTATCTGAAGTTGAAACATCATATTTTCTAAGAATACGAGCTTTAAATATCTTAAGAAATACAATAAGAAACCAAGCAGTGCTTAAGATGATTCCCATGGTACTTAAATGTCCTACTATAGTATATGTGTAATCATACCTGAATAGTTTAGCTATAATAGCTATTTGAAAGAATAACGAAAAAAGGAAAATAAGTAATGGAAGCCATATTCTAGTAGCAAGATTTACAGGAAGTATATTTCTAGGATCTTTGCCTATTTTCTTTAAGGCATAGTATGCCAGTGTAAAGCAAATTATCAATACAATTATGCCTAAAATTAAATAGTTGATTAGTTCTTGATTTATTGAAACCATAAATTTTCTTAAAAATATCTTCTTGTAATACTACTAAAAATAAGACTTTTGCATAAGCCTGTTACTTGATTTTCAGAAATATTAACCTACAAGGATTTCGAAGAAATAAAAAAGCCACCCAATTGGGTGGCTTTTAAATATTATAAATTGAGAATTAAGGAGCCATTGCAGCTCTTGGTCCTGAACTAGCAAAAACTGTTCTTAAACGAGATTTCTGACCTTCAGAAAACATAAACATACAAGAATCATTTGTGTAATCCATGTAGTTCATTGTCATATCTGTAGAACGACAGTTAACAGTTGGAAAAGAAGGACATCCGTAGTTTGGTCCATCTGAAGATGGAGTATCTGCTACAAAATCATCTTGTTGACATCTTCCATCACCCCAAATGTGACGTAAGTTTAAATAGTGACCAACTTCATGAGTCATAGTTCTACCTTCATCAAAAGGAGCAGAAACGTATCCGGTGTTTCCAAAATAATTTGGACCTACTACAACACCATCAGTCGCTGCTGGACCTCCCGGGAATTGTGCATATCCTAAAATTCCACTACCAATGTTACATACCCAGATGTTAAGATGAGTCTCTGGAGAAAATGGAGGATATTGTGCTTTTACAGCATCATTAGTTCCCCATTGTGTTGTAGAGTTACTATAACGACGAACGTCTGCAAGTGTAAATTGAACTTCAGTATCTGCAACTAATCCAGCAAATTCTGATGGTGTACTACCTGCATCAGAGTTCTGAGCTCTAAAATCGGCATTCAATACTGCCATTTGAGAGTCAATCTGTGCTTGAGAAATATTCTCGTTACTATTACTATAAACAACATTTACAATAACAGGAATACTCACAACACCTAAATTATCTGTTGGAGGAGGAGTAGTTCCACCACCGTCACCACTTCCAGGTTTCCCTTTAGCAGTGTTTCCTTGCTTAGCAAGAATAGATCTGGTATTTTTTTCGATATCATACATTTTTCTATAAAGCTTATCATCTTCTTTTAATAGACGATTTAAGTTTTTCATAGAATAACAATTTTTACCATGTTCTGCAGCTTTACTGTCTTCATCATTAAAGTCTGTGTGCACATAAAAGTCACTCATGTCTACACTTTCTTGTGCTAAATCAGTTGCGTTTTCTGGTTGGTCTTTTTCACAGGAAGTGAACAGTAGGGCTAATGCAGCCATTCCCATAATCAATTTTTTCATTTAAAAGGTTTTAATGGTTATAAAAACGCAATATATACTTTTATTAATGTACTGTTAACAATTATTCATATTTATTATTAACGTTTTCCATATTTAACATATTAATGCTTGTAAACTTAGCAATAAAAGGGTGTTAGAGGTTAAATTAAATGAAAATACTAATTGGAATATAAGATATCTAACAAAATTCAACATATTGTAAGAATAATAACAAATAGCGCTATCAAAGTAGAGTATTAGTTGCGATATTATGTAAGATTTGGATTACTATTAATAGGATTGACAATTTATTTAATAAAGAATTTTAAATTACTAATGCGAGAAATAAACACTTGATAGTTGCTTATCAATTTTAGGTGGTTCATAATGACCTTAAATAAAAAAAAGCCAATTCAAAAAATTTGAATTGGCTTTCACTTTTCTAATAAAATGTACTAGTTATAAGATAAATTAAAAACAGTAAGAATTCTCTGCAGTTAATTTTTCTGCAATTGTATTTCTCAATTTTATAACATTAGGATGATTATCGTATTTAGTAAAACGCTTTAGTCCCATTAACATCATTCTTTGTTCATCACCTTCGGCAAAGGAAACAATTCCTTCTTTGGCTTTTTGGTTTATAGTATCTACAGCATGATATAAATATAACTTAGACATTGCAATTTGCTCTTTTTGCTCGTCTTCTCCGAATCTATTTACATTTTTCTCGGTTCTTAGAAGGGCGGATTCTGCCATATAGATCTCAATTAAGATATCTGCAGAAGCTAAAAGTAATTGTTGGTGCTCTTCTAGTTTTGGTCCAAATTTTTGAACTGCGCTACCGGCAACCATTAAAAACACTTTTTTCAACCTTTTTAGTAAATCTTTTTCTTCAGCAAATAATACAGAGAAGTCTGGTTTATCAAATGATGGAATTCCAGTAAGTTCTTCCCCAACTTTAGTTGCAGGTCCTAAAAGATCTACATGACCTTTCATCGCTTTCTTAACGAGCATTCCAACAGCTAACATTCGATTAATTTCATTTGTTCCTTCGTAGATTCTTGAAATACGAGCATCTCTCCAAGCAGACTCCATTGGAGTATCTGCAGAGAATCCCATTCCTCCAAATACTTGGATACCTTCATCACTGCAGTTTTGAACATCTTCTGAACAAGCTACTTTTAAAATAGAACATTCAATTGCATATTCTTCTACACCTTTTAATTCAGCTTCAGAATGTGAATTTCCTTCTTCTAATCTTATATTTATTCGGTCTTCAATATTCTTAGCCGCTCTATAAGAAGCCGATTCTCCAACATACGCTGATGTTGCCATTTCTGCCAATTTAGATTTAATAGCTCCAAATTCTGCGATAGGAGTATTGAACTGAACTCTGTCATTGGCATATTTTACAGCTAGATCTGTCACTCTACGTTGTGCATCTAAACATGCAGCTGCCAATTTAATTCTACCGATATTTAATGCATTCATGGCTATTTTAAAACCATCACCACGGTTTGCCAATAAATTTTCTACTGGCACTTTAGTTTCATTAAAGAAAACTTGACGAGTGGAAGAGGAGTGTATCCCTAATTTTTTTTCTTCTTCACCAAAAGTAATACCGTTAGAATCATCATTTTCAACAATAAAACCTGTAATATTTTTGTCGTCTTCAATTCTAGCAAATACTATAAAGACATTAGCAAAACCTGCATTAGAGATCCACATTTTCTGTCCACTAATACTATAAGATTTTCCATCTTCAGAAAGAACAGCTTTTGTTTTTCCAGAGTTAGCATCACTTCCTGCTCCTGGTTCTGTAAGACAGTATGCTCCAAACCATTCTCCGGTAGCTAGTTTTGGAACGTATTTTTTCTTTTGTTCCTCTGTTCCATATAAAGTTATTGGCATAGTTCCAATTCCTGTATGTGCACCAAAGGCAGTTGCTACAGATCCTGTTGCACCACTAATGTAATCGCAAACAAGCATGGTAGAAACAAATCCCATTCCCATTCCATCATATTCTTCTGGAACAGAGATACCAAGAAATCCTAATTCCCCAGCTTTACGCATGATCTCTTCTGTTAGGGCGTAGTTTTTCTTTTCAAATTCCTCTTTTTTCGGCCAAATCTCACGATCTACAAATTCTTGAACCGAATCTTTCATCATTCTTTGCTCTTCGGTAAAATCTTCAGGTGTAAAAACATCTTCACTCAAGGTTTCTTTTACCAAAAACTGACCTCCACGAAGTAATTCTTTATTAGTTGTCTCTGTGCTCATTTTATTTGAATATTTAATTTTTTAAATCAGATCTAAAATTTCTGATATTTATAGTTTTACTTGATTGGCTTGGTGTTATGATAAAAACTCGTAAACCCCTGCAGCTCCTTGTCCAGTACCAACACACATAGTTACCATTCCATACTTATCATTAAGATCACGTTTACGCATCTCATCGAATAATTGAACAGATAATTTTGCACCGGTGCAACCTAGTGGATGACCCATAGAAATAGCTCCACCATTTACATTAACTCTATCTGGATCTAAGCCTAAAGTTCTAACTACCGCTAAAGATTGGGAAGCAAATGCTTCGTTCAATTCAATTAACTCAAGGTCTTTTTGTTGAAGTCCGGCTTGCTTCAATGCTTTAGGAATAGCAGTAATAGGAGCAACCCCCATAATTCTTGGCTCGATCCCTACTGCTGTATAACTCACTAATCTTGCAATAGGTTCTAGGTTGAATTCTTTAACCATTTCTTCACTCATGATCAATGCAAATGCAGCACCGTCACTCATTTGAGATGAGTTTCCAGCTGTTACACTTCCACCATCTGCAAAAACAGGTCTTAATTTGGCAAGAGCTTCCTTAGAAGTTCCTGCTCTAGGTCCTTCATCTTTATTTACAGTATAAGATCTGGTCTGTTTTTTACCATTTTCATCTACATAAGTTTCATCTACGGTAATAGGCACTATTTGATCCTGGAATCTATCTTCTGCTAAAGCTTTTAAAGATTTTTGATGAGAGTTGAATGCAAATTCATCTTGATCTTCTCTACTTACTTTATAATCATTTGCAACTGCTTCTGCAGTAAGTCCCATTCCCCAATAATAATCTTCGTGACCTTGTGCGGCAAGTTTATAATCTGGAACTGGCTTATATCCACCCATAGGAATATAACTCATACTTTCTGCTCCACCTGCAATTATACAATCTGCCATTCCTGCTTGGATCTTTGCAGATGCTATTGCGATAGTTTCTAATCCAGAAGCACAATATCTATTTACTGTTACTCCTGGAACCTTTACAGTATCTAGTCCCATTAAAGAGATCAATCTACCAACGTTTAAACCTTGTTCTGCTTCTGGCATTGCATTTCCAACAATAACATCATCAATTCTATCCTTATCAAAATTCGGAAGTTTTTCCATCATATATTGGATGGTTTCAGCAGCTAATTCATCTGGTCTTTTAAACCTGAATACACCACGAGGTGCTTTTCCTACTGCAGTTCTGTATGCTTTTACTATATATGCTGTTTTCATCTTTTGTCTTTTTAAATTGAAAAGTTTATTACCTTCTTAAAATTTCTCACTTCTAATTTCTAAGTGGCTTTCCTTTTTTAATCATGTTTTCTAAACGCTCTAAAGTTTTGCGTTCTCCCGTAAGAGAAAGGAATGCTTCACGTTCTAGATCTAATAAATATTGTTCACTAACGTAATTAGCATCAGAAAGATCTCCACCAGCCATTACATAGGCTAATTTGTTAGCGATCTTCTTATCATGCTCGCTTATGTACTTTCCAGCATACATTTGGTCAGTTCCTACATAGAAAGTTCCCAATGCTTGTTTCCCTAGAACTTTAATGTCTGTTCTTTGAATTGGTTGAGTATAACCGGTTTCAGCCATCAACAATGCGTGTTTTTTGGCAATTGCCAATTGTCTATCTGGATTCACTACTACTATATCTTTTCCTTTCTGAAGGATATTAGTATCAAAAGCTTCATAAGCAGAAGTAGATACTTTCGCCATTGCGATAGTTAAAAAATGTTCTCTTAATCTATTTAATTCAACATCATCTTTATGATATGTGTCTGATGCTCTCAAAGTCATTTCTTTGGAACCTCCACCACCAGGAATTACACCAACACCAAATTCTACCAATCCAATGTAAGTTTCTGCTGCAGCTACAACTTTATCTGCGTGTAAGGAAAGTTCACATCCACCTCCTAAGGTCATGGCATGTGGAGCCGCTACAGTTGGTATAGAAGAATATCTCATTCTCATCATAGTATCTTGAAAATGTTTAATCGCCATGTTAAGCTCGTCATATTCCTGCTCTACAGCCATCATAAAGATCATTCCAATATTTGCCCCAACAGAGAAATTGGTTCCGTTGTTTGCAACGACCAATCCTTGGTAATCTTTTTCAGCAATATCTAGTGCTCTGTTAAGACCATCTAATACATCACCTCCAATAGAATTCATTTTACTTCTAAATTCTACATTCAAAATTCCGTCACCAAGATCTTCAACAACAACTCCGCTATTTTTGAAGACTTCTTTAGACTCTCTAATATTATCTAGGATAATAAAAGCATCTTGTCCAGGCACTTTTACTTTTTCCTTTTTTGGAATGTCATAATAATAAGTGTTTCCTTCTTTTACAGTATAGAAACTCTTACTACCAGATTCCAACATTTCGTTTACCCACGCAGCAGGTTCTTCACCCTCTGCCTTCATCATTTCAATTCCTTTTTCTACACCTACAGCATCCCAGATTTGGAAAGGACCATGTTGCCATCCAAAACCAGCTTTCATGGCATCGTCTATTTTATATAGTTCGTCTGTGATCTCTGGAATTCTGTTTGAAACATATGCGAATAAAGCAGAGAAATTCTTACGATAGAATTCTCCCGCCTTATCTTTTCCTCCAACCAATACTTTAAACCTATCTATAACATTATCTATAGACTTAGTTTTTTCTAATGTTGCAAAAGATGCTTTTTTAGATGATCTGTATTCTAATGTTTTAAGATCTAAAGACTTGATTTCACTAGAACCATCATCAGCTTTTACTTTTTTATAAAACCCTTGTCCACTTTTACTCCCCAACCATTTTTTCTCCATCATAGACTCGATGTAGTTTGGTAAGGCAAAAAGTTCGTGTTTTTCATCATTTGGAACACCTTCGTTAAGCCCATTTGCAACATGAACTAAGGTGTCTAGACCAACTACATCTACCGTTCTAAAAGTGGCAGATTTAGGTCTTCCAATAACTGGCCCTGTTAGTTTATCTACTTCTTCAATCGTCATACCTGATTCCTCTACCATATGGAAAAGACTCATGATACTGAAGATTCCAACTCTGTTTCCAATAAATGCAGGAGTGTCTTTAGCAACTACAGATTTTTTTCCTAAGAATTTCTCTCCGTATTCATTCATGAAATCAAGAACTTCAGGTAAAGTTTCAGGACCAGGAATAATTTCGAATAGCCTTAAATAACGGGCAGGGTTAAAGAAGTGAGTTCCACAGAAATGTTTCTGGAAATCTTCGCTTCTTCCTTCGCTCATTAATTTAATTGGAATTCCTGAAGTATTAGAAGAAATTAAAGTTCCTTTTTTACGATGATTGTCTAATTGTTCAAAGACCTTCTTTTTGATGTCCAGTCTTTCTACAACCACTTCTATGATCCAATCTACTTCTGAAACTTTAGCAATATCATCCTGCAAATTTCCAGTATGAATTCTACTTGCGAAGGATTGACTATAAATAGGGGAGGGCTTAGATTTTAAAGAGGCCTGTAGCGAATCGTTTACAAGTCTGTTTCTAACTTCCTTATCTTCTAAAGTTAATCCTTTACTTTTTTCTTTATCTGTAAGTTCACGGGGAACTATATCTAATAGTAATACTTCTACGCCAATATTTGCAAAATGACATGCAATCCCGCTTCCCATGATACCGGAACCTATAATTGCAACTTTATTAATTCTTCTTTTCATATGTAAATTTTAAATAGAAATTTTTCAGGCAAACCCTGAATTTATATTCTGTTATAATTATTTTAAACTTATCTCTTTATTATATATTTTTTTATTGGATATAAGATCGGTTATTGAATTAGCCACCTTTATAAAGGTCTTAAGATCTTCTTCGCTTACATTTTCTTTAACAGCTTCATCAAACTTTAAAACCACACCCTTAGAAAATTCACGCATTTCCTTTCCAAACTTCGTAAGATGAAGCAAAACGCTTCTTCCATCATCTGGATTCTTTTTACGGATTATTAATCCTCTTTCTTCCATAGATTTTAAAATTCGGGATAAACTAGTAGCTTCCATACCCATTTTAGGGCCTAGTGAGGTAGAGGGGGTTCCTTTTTCTGGATCTATACTTAAAAGGGCAAAACCTGTAGCCATAGTGCTTCCAGCTTTTCCGGCTTCTTCATTATACATTTTTGAAACGGCCATCCAAGTTGCCCGTAAAACGTAATCAATGGTTTTTTCCTTCATGTTTATATTAGAATGAACCCAAAGTTAAGAAAATTTATTATGCATGCATAATAAATAGCTAATTTTTTTCATCTGTTTAATAAACAACCTAAATTTACTCTAAATACATAAAAAAACTCCCCTAAATAGGAGAGTTTAACAATAACTTAATGATATAGGTGCTAAATCTACCTTTCGTAGATAGAATTGTAAAGATCCATATATCTTTCTTTAATATTTCTTCTTTTTAATTTCATTGTAGGGGTAAGATGATCATTTTCTATACTCCATACTTCAGGAGTAAGTTCGAACTTCTTGATCTTCTCCCAACTACCAAATTTTTCATTATAGAAATCTACTTCTTCCTGAATTCTTGCTTTAACATCTTGGTTTTTAATAATCTCTTCATTAGATTTTCCAATATCAAGATTTTTCCGGTGTGCCCATTCCTCCACAAACTCAAAGTTTGGTTGAATTAATGCAGCAGGCATTTTTTCGCCTTCACCAATAACCATGATCTGTTCTATAAAACGAGATTGTTTCATGGTATTCTCGATTAACTGTGGAGCTACATATTTACCACCTGAAGTTTTGAACATTTCCTTCTTTCTATCCGTGATTTTCAAAAAGCCTTCTGAATCAATTTCACCTATATCTCCAGTATGGAACCACCCATCAGAATTTATGGCCTCATCCGTTTTTTCCTTATCTTTAAAGTATCCCATCATTAAATTAGGACCTTTTGTTAAGATTTCCCCATCCTCAGCAATTTTAACTTCTACATTATCAATCACTCTACCAACTGTTCCAATTTTGAATCCTTTATTACGCTGATCATTCACGGCCACCACCGGAGAAGTTTCTGTTAATCCATACCCTTCCATAATAGGAATTTCTGCTGCAGCAAAAACTCTAGTAAGCCTAGGTTGAAGAGCGGCACTTCCAGAAACAATAAGTTCTATATTTCCTCCCAAACCATCTTTCCATTTAGAGAAAATCAATTTTCTAGCAAGACTTAATTGGGTTTCATACCACCATCCATTAACTCCGTATGGTTCGTATTGTAAACCTAATTCTACCGCCCAATAGAATAGTTTTTGTTTAATACCGCCTAGTGCAGTTCCTTTAGCTATAATTTTATCATATACCTTTTCTATTACTCGAGGTACGGCAGAAATTACATGTGGCTGAACTTCCTTTAAATTATCACCTAACTTTTCGATTGACTCTGCAAAGTAAATGGAGACACTGTAATATTGATATAAGTAAGAGATCATTCTCTCAAAAATATGGCAGATAGGAAGAAAACTTACAGCTACATATTTACCAGTCTCAAATGGAACTCTTTTTCCACTATTTATTACATCACTCACTATGTTCTTATGAGAAAGCATTACACCTTTTGGTCTTCCGGTGGTTCCGGAGGTATAAATTAAAGTTGCAAGATCATCTTCTAAGACCGAATCTTTAAGAGCATCTACTTCTTTTTGATTGCTTTCATCATTACCCTGCTCAACAATTTCTGACCAGTTTTTACAGGAGTCTATATTATCAAAACTATAAACTTCCTTTACTTGTGTATTATGTTTAATAGCATTTACCTTGTCAAGCACTTCTTTGTCTGAAACAAAACAGTAAGTTGCACCACTATGGTTTAACACATACTCATAATCCTCTTCAGATATTGTTGGATAAACAGGTACGTTTTGAGCGCCTATTTGTAAGATTCCGATGTCCATTACATTCCACTCTGTTCTATTGCTAGAGGAGATAAGTGCAATTTTATCGTTTGGTTTAATGCCTAAGCGTAATAAACCTCTACTTATGGCATTAGCTTTATCTACATATTGTTGAGTGCTTAGAGCTTCCCATTTGCCATTATATTTAGTAACTAATGCTTTCTCTAAGGGATGATTTTCTAATTGGTAGTAAGGAAAATCAAAAATGCGTTTAATTTCGATCATGTGATTGGATAAGATATTCCTTGCAAAATACTAAAATGCATGTCTATATCAAATCTATTTTTAAAAAAAAGAAATTATTATTATTTAATAATTCCTAAAATTTTAAGATTGACTCCTATTATTATATGTTATCGATAAAATATACTGTTCGTAATTAGCAAATTACTGGTTTTCTTGATATTTAGATTAGTATGGGATCTTAATAGGATAATTGAACTTCAGATTTAATTCCCAACTTTTATTAAAAGTCTAAAACCTTAGTTAAAATAATTGTAAAGTACTTAAAATCAATATTCTATTTGGTTATTTTTTTTATTTTGAATGTGTTTAACCATAAAAACTAAAACTATGAAAACAATTAATACAATTTTACTTTTTTCAATTCTAGTACTCATCTCTAGTTGTGGGCCAAGAATTACTACAACTAATCCAGACGGAACAAATTTGAGCAATTATAACACTTTTGCTTATTTACCTAATACAAATGCAGAGGTGGAAGGAGATATGTATAACGAGGAAAATATTAACACTGGAATCGTGGAAGCTGTAAAAACAAATTTAACTCAGAAAGGATTTGAACTTGAAAGGAATAATCCTGATTTGCTAATATTATTAAGTACAGCGACAGATAGAGAAGTTGCTACAACTACAGACCCTATATATGCTACTTATCCATATACCACAGGAGTAACCACAGTAAGTTCATACTATAATCCTTATTACTATTATGGTTATGGTGGTTATAATAATGTTATTGGATACGATACCGATACCTATTCTTACAAAGAAGGGACTCTGGTTATCAATCTGATTGATCGTAAGACTAAAAATACTGTCTGGAAAGGAGTAGCAACAGATGCTATTTATAATCAAACTACCCCAGGAGCTATTCGACAAATGGTAAATGATATTTTCGAGAAATTTCCAGGTAAATAAAATCTGGTTAG
>JAGXIK010000007.1 GCA_024635715.1 Gillisia sp. | reverse complement strand
CAATTTAATTGACGGCTTCTTTGCATTGATGGCGATTCCAACAATGATCTCCACATTGATCCTTGCTCCAAAAGTTTTAAAAGCAGCTAAAGATTATTTCCGAAGAATGGATCTTAAAAAGAAAGAGGAAGCATTAGAAACTTCAAAATAAGATTTTGTCACACTGAGCTTGTCGAAGTGTGCATTTTAATATCAAAGAGTCTTCGACAGGCTCAAACAGACCTTATTAATCTTATCTGGAATCTAGAGTTAAGACATTGTCACACTGAGCTTGTCGAAGTGTGCTTGTACATGAAAAGAGTCTTCGACAGGCTCAGAATGACAGAGTTGTTTATAGGTGACATTCTATTGGTTTAATCCTGTAATAAAGTTTCATTAAACAATTTTAAAATTCTCTTATATTCATCGGTCCAACTACTTGGCTCTACAAAACCGTGACTTTCTACAGGGTAAAGAGCCATTTCCCAATTGTCTTTTTTCAATTCTATTAATCGCTGAGCCAGTCTTACCACATCTTGGAAATGAACATTGGTATCTACCATTCCATGAGCGATCAAGAGATTGCCTTTAAAGCCTTCAGCAAAATAAATAGGGGAAGAACGTCTATAAGCAATTGGATCTTCTACAGGCGTATTTAAAATATTAGAAGTGTAGCCGTCATTATAATGAGCCCAATCTGTTACCGACCTCAATGCCGCCCCAGATTCAAAAGTGTCACTTTCATTGAACATTGCCATCAACGTGATGAATCCACCATAACTCCCACCATAGATTCCTATATTCTCCTCATCAATTCCATGCTCTTCAACTAAAAACTTTGCCCCATCTACTTGATCAGACAAGTCTTTTCCTCCCATATGTCTATAAATTCCAGTTCTCCAATCTCGTCCATAGCCAGCACTTCCTCGATAATCCATGTCCAAAACGGTGTATCCAAGATCTGTCAATAAATTATGGAACATATACTCTCTAAAATAAGAAGACCACCAATTATGAGCATTCTGAAGATATCCTGCTCCATGTACAAAGATCACGGCAGCCCCATTTTTCACATCATCTTTTGGTTTATACAATCTGGCAGGAACCATTGCTCCATCTGCAGCTTTAACTTTTATTCTATTTGGTGCTCTCCAATTGTAAGCACTAAAAGCTTCAGATTGACCTTTAGTTAATTGAATCGCTTTAGTATTGGTCCCCGTTTTTTTGAGGTATAATTCCCAAGGCTGATTGCTGGAAGAGTACAAAATTGCCATCTGCTTTTCATCTGGAGAAAGAGTTACCTGATTATTTCCGCTCATTGAAGTCAATTGAGTCATTTTTCCACCCATTACTGGCATTTTATAAAAATGACGTTCTCCTGCATCAATTTCAGAAGTAGTTAAGAACCAGCTTTTTCCATCCTTAGATAACTGCGGATCGAAGACTTCATATTCTCCGGAAGTCAATGCTATTTTCTTTCCGTTTTCTGTGTTTAATAAATATAAATGGGAATAGCCCGTTTCTTCAGATTGAAAATAGATATGTTTATTATCTGGTAACCAACCAAGCGTTCCGCCTCCATAAGAATATCCAATTCCAGGGCCATTTATCCATGCCTCATCTCGTTGTCTATCCAGATTTTTTAAAGTTCCATTTTCTAGATCTAAAAGGGTGATCCATCGATCTTTATTATCGTGAGAACGTACATTCACTAAAGCTTTTTCACCATTATCAGCAAAATTGGCTCCCCATGCGATTACATCTCTAGGTTCCTTTTCCCATTCCTTATCTGGATAATCACTCACATAGTCGGGTAGGTCTGAGATTCCCGGGAGATCATCAGATTTCACTAAATAAACTGTGTCCTTAGCAAAATTATAAATAGCCAATTCCACCTTCGTAATATCATCTCCCACCTTAGATCTTGCATTAAGGTCTACGGTATACCCCGAGGCATCCACATAATTGGGCACTATAGTGTTCTTATTATCTGCACTGGTAATAAGATTGAAAGTAGCATATTTGGCATTTGGTGATAGTTGTAAATTAGAAACAGACCTTTTCCCGGTGTAAAAATTAAAATCCTCATTTTTAATTTTACTTTGATAAGCTTTACTGGAATCTTCTTTTTGTTTTCTTTCTAAAACTACGCCCATAAGGCTTAAATTATCCTCCTCTAGCCATTCTTCATTTTTAGATAAATCTTTATCGTCTTTCGTTTTATCATCTCCTTTCTTAATTGAAGTCAGTTTTTTCAAGCTTCCTTTTTTTAGATCGTAGAGGTATAAATTATCTTCTAATTCAAAAGAAATCAAATCTTCATTTTGTTGGAAATTCGGATTCGAAATGGATTCTCCTAAGGATAATAATGTCTTTGTAGCTTTTTCTTTAGCTGAAAAGAGCATGAGACTTCCATCTTTAACAAAGATCTTTTGAGAATGATCTTTATTATAATCTCCGCGGGAAGATATTTTATTTAATTGTTCCTCCAGAGAAACTTTTGCAATTGTTCCTTGTTGAGATAGTTGAATTTTATAAATAGAATCTGAAGGATCCTTTTGAAGATTGTAGTCAAAATAGATCGTTTTGCTATCCTCGCTCCAATTAATATTAGAGGGGAAGGTTCCCATCCATGATGGATCTTGCATTATTTTTTCTACTGAAAGTTCGCTGGTCTGAGCAATTCCTTGAAAAGATAGTAAAGAAACAAAGAACAAGAAAAAGAGGAAATTGATCTTAATGGTATTAAAATGAAGGATTTTCATATAGTAAAGGCTAAAAGCTACTTGCTGAAAGAGCGAATAATGATTAAAATAATTAGTTAGCAATATAATTAAAATTTTAGAGAGCCTTTGCCCTTATAATCTCAAACTATTTGAGTTTGTTCTAGGGGAATTAGTTAAATTATAATGAGTATTTTTAACTATAAATAATAGCTGCCTGATGATAGATTTAAATAAATATATTCGTGAGATTCCAAATTTTCCTAAAGAAGGGATAAAATACAAGGATATAACTCCGCTTCTGCAAAGTCCAGAAGCAATAAAGGAATCTGTTGCTCAGTTTTTAGAACTTATAGGTGATGAGAAAATAGATAAAGTAGTAGGTATAGAGTCTCGCGGCTTTTTATTTGGAATGCTATTGGCTGAAAAACTTAATGCAGGTTTTGTACCTATTAGAAAACCTGGAAAGTTACCTGCCGAAACTTATTCGGAGGTATATGAATTAGAATACGGAAAAGACACCTTAGAAATTCATTGTGATGCTATTCAAAAAGGAGAGCGCATTATTTTGCATGACGACGTTTTAGCTACAGGAGGAACCGCAAGAGCTGCATGTGATTTGGTTAAAAAAATGGGTGCAGAGATCGTACAGTGTAATTTCTTGGTGGAACTGGCCTTTTTAAATGGTAGAAAAAAACTGAATTCTTATTCTGTAAAATCCTTGCTTAAATATTAATCCCTCATTGAGAGACTATTTGCACGTGGCTCTGCTATTAATTTTTTAAAAAATTTTCACCCGAACCATCGTGACTCAACTCAGCTTACTTGTCTTGAGCTTCGTGATTTAATCCAATGCCTTTTTTGTTACCCAAAGCTTCCACCCAATTACTGCCAATTGTATTTTACTGGCTTTCTGGAGATCTAAGCGTTTTTTGGTATAACTAGGCAATACTTTTTGATTGATCTTAGACAGTGTTTTAAAAAAGTGATTTTTCATAGAAGGTCGGTTGGTTTTCTCCAAAGATATTTAAAATCAGGGAATTGGAGTTAATAAATCTATAAACCCTTAAAATCGTAGCGCTTTAGCTAAAACCAAATCGAGACCTCTAAAATTTTAAAAGAGATCTCGACATCGATTTAATAGATTAGGGAATTAACTTAATCCCCTTTATTATTTTCCAAGGCTTGCTTAATATGTGCTAGATGATGATTGCCATGCCAGGCATATAATGCGATGCTATCCAAAAGTGATAAAGGCTGCTGTTTATCGGGATGAATATATTGTTTGCTCAGTTCTGAGGCATCTAAGGATTTTAGTAATATGGTCCATCTTGCATGCAAACCTTCAATTAGCTTTAAAGAAGTGGATATATCTGCTTCAGTCGCATCTGGCAATTCTGCCCATTTACTGTCATTAAAGGGTTTAATAGTTGGAAGTTCTTCCGTAAGGCATAATTTAAACCTTATAAAACTATTCATGTGGCTATCTGCACAGTGATGTACCACTTGCCTTATGGTCCAGCCGTCAGGCCTATATCTATAATTTAATTCACTTGCAGAAAGGTATGGCACCAACTTGTTAAGTCTGTTTGGAAATTGTTCAATATCTGTGATCCAACTTTTTATCTCTTCTTCGGAAATGCTTTCGGGTTTACTAAATTTTCCGATTGGATATTTTAGATCTTCTAAATTTTGAGATTGCATAGTATATCAATTATTGACCTAAGATAGTTAGAAGTTGAATGCTAATTCTCTTCTTTCAAGGTTATTTCTACAACTCCTTTTTCTCCTTTTTTTCCATATTTCTTTATTGCGCTCTGATCTTTTAGAACAATTACCCCTTTAATTTCATCTGGGTTTATAGAATTAATGTCAAAATCACTCTTTTTTATTTTACCATCTACTACAACTAAAAAATCCTTAGAACTTGGAGAGATTACAAACATTTCAGTGTTCTTAGTGTTGCCTTCAAATGCTATTATATCTTTCTGAGGTGGATGTTCTGAGTCAAACTTGGTGCTAATTTCAATAACCCCATCCTTGGCTTTAGAACCATATTTTGAAGTTGCATTTTTTCCTTTAATCACATTCATGTATTTGATGCTTTCAGGGTCAATTTCGTTAATGTTATAATTTTCAGATTTTACCTCACCATCAATTACTATCAAAACTTTTTTGTTTTTATCAGAAGAAATATTTACAGCTTCATCTTTAAAATTATCTATTCTATACACATTCATCGTATCAGATATTTTGAAACCGTTTTTGCTTGTTAAGCTGTCTTTTTCAATCCATTTAATCTGATTTCCATTTTTGGTGCGGACATTCATGATCTGACTAGTTCTGCTAATTGTGTCAATTTCATTTTGGGTAAATTGAACTTTTACACCATAACCAATTGGTTTCGCTATATCGTCTTTGTTGGAATTATTAATACTACTATTATCCAGATCTTCAAGCATGTTTATATTGCTCTTAGAAGAGGGATTATTAGAAAGGCTTATAAAAACAGGGAGTTCATTTTTCTTTACTTCAATAAAATATGCTGCTTCCTTTTTGTTTTCCTTATCTATTATTTTAAGTTCTTCCTTAAAATCTTCTATAATTTTTCCTACGGAAACTAGTATAGCTCCTTCACTTGCTTTAGAACCGTAAATTTTTCGTGCATCTTTTGGTTTAAGTATTTCTATAACACTTGATGTTCTAACGGTTTTTCCGTCTAAATCTGAAGATGAGTATTCTTTATTATTAATAATATATAATGGGTTTTTTCCAATTTCTTTAAGCTGAAGAGCTGCCGTTTTGTGAGCGTCTTCTTCCTTAGTGATATCACTAAATCCAGATGTTTCGTTTTTATTCACATAGATTTCAAAAGGCATTATACCATTAGAATTGCTTCTATTTAAAAATTCTGTTTTTCCTGTTTTTAAATTTTTTAAACTTACTTCTATCGCAGTTATAATTTTACCGTTTGAAGAATATTCAATATTGCTAAAGTTTAATTCTACGTCCCATTTTTGGAAAATTGATTTAAATTTTTCCAGACTTTCCTTTGAGGTTGTTTGATTGATAGTGACAGATAAGGACTCGTTTTGAAGTAAAGCTTCAGTGCCTTTTAATGAGTTGCTATAACTAATTTTTGTAACTGTCTTAATATTAAAAGACATCATAAAAACGGCAATTAATGGTAAGATTAATTGATATTTCCAGTTGGTTTTTGCAGAAGTGTTCTTTTTGTTTAGCATAACTATTCGTTTTTTGATGAATGATTGATAAAAATGATTTACTAATACGTTTTGATATTGATTTGTACTAACTTTTACTAAGACATGTTGGTATTCTTGGATACATCTAGAAGCTTTCGCGGTTTCAGAATCTGCTATAAATTCCAGATTTTGTTCTACAGATTTCTTATAATACCAACTTATTGGACTAAACCATAAAACTGCAGTAATAAGATTAGAGAAAAGCATGTCTATAGAATGAAGCTGCCTGGCATGAACCTTTTCATGAGTTAACATAAGTTGTAATTCATCCTCTTTTATATCCTTCGCATTTATAAAAATGTAATTGAAGAATGAAAAAGGTCCAGAATTATCTTCAGTTTTAATAAACTTGAACTTCCCGTCTTTCTGAATTTTGCTGAAATGGATCATTTTTAAGATCTGAAATATTCTGAAGCAAAATCGAAGTAGGAAGAAGCCACTTATTATTAAATATATGGTCCCAGCGATGATCCACCAGTCCAATTCTTGAGTTGCGGTTTCTGGGATCACAACTAAATTTGAATTTGGGGAAGAATTGTAAAATAACTCTGGAGCATTAACCAATACCTTTTTAGTAAAGTAAATTGCTGGCACAATTAAAGAAGCAAGAATTCCTCCCAATAAAAATTTCCTATTTTCTGTAAATGCGGTGTCATTTTTAAGCAGTAAAATATAAAGAATATAAAAGAGGCTAATTATGCCGGCGCTTTTTAAAATATAGATGAGTAAACTTTCCATTATTTCTCCTTTTTTTCAATAATAGCCAGGATCTCCCGCAGCTCTTCTGCAGAAATTTTTTCTTCCTTCGCGAAAAAGGAAACCATACTTTTATAAGAATTGTCGAAGAATTTTTTAGTAGCCGTATTCATAAATTGCTTCCTGTAGATTTCTTTGGAAACTGCCGGATAATATTGATGTGTCTTTCCGAACGCCTTGTGAGCAACATATCCTTTCTCTTCCAGATTCCTAATAATTGTAGAAACCGTATTATAATGTAAGTTCTCCTCGGTCAACTCCGCCTGAACCTCCTTTACAAAAGCTTTTTCTAGCTTCCATAAGATATGCATAATCGCTTCTTCTTTATTGGTCAATTTCTCCATAGTCTTACTTTTTCAAAATGAGTTAAAAGTCAAAATCAAATATAACGATAAAAATAGTTATAAACCTATTTTT
>JAGXIK010000069.1 GCA_024635715.1 Gillisia sp. | reverse complement strand
TCCATTCACATTCTGATTTTTTAGAAGAGATCAAAGATCATCCAAAAGTTACAAATCCACGGCAATTAGGGGTTATTCTCGCTTTTGAACTTAATGTGGAAATGGAGCGCTATGGCAACTTAAGAAATAAACTCTTTCAGCATTTTATGGGGAATGGAGTGTTTTTAAGACCGCTTGGCAATACCATATATATCTTAGCGCCCTATGTGATCTCGCAAGAAGAGTTACAAAAAGTTTACGATTCCATCCTTTCCGCATTGCAGATATTTTAACTAATTTTGAAATTTACAAGTGATAATAATAGTTAAATTCGGTTAGTTATAATTGATATATGATACATCCAGATACAGAAGTTCGATTTATTAGTGAAGAGATTGGTTACGGAATTGTAGCCACTAAATTTATACCTGAAGGCACTATCACTTGGGTCCAGGATGAATTAGATCAAGTTTATACTCCTGAACAAGTAGCAGAAATGTTACCGTTTACTCAAGACATGATAGATAAATTTACCTTTAGAAATAATAAAGGTAATTATGTAATGTGTTGGGATACCGCAAAATATGTGAATCATAGTTTTAATTCCAATTGTCTTTCTACGGCTTACGATTTTGAAATTGCCATTCGGGATATACAACCCGGAGAAGAATTAACCGACGATTACGGGTATTTAAATGTTACCGAAGCATTTAAAGCGAAAGATGAGGGCACTTCCAGAACTACCGTATATCCAGATGATCTTTTAAATTTTCATAAAGAATGGGATGCAAAATTGGAAAATACTTTTAACAAGCTGAATCAAATTCCACAACCTTTAGAAACCTTGCTACCGCAAACAACCCAAATAACTGTAAAGCAAATACTAAGAGGAGAAAAAAAATTAGATTCTATTTTGAAGCTTTATTATTCTGAAAAGGTAAAGTAAATCCCTGCTTAATTTTTCCTTCAATTTTAAGACAATAAACATACTTAAATCTTTTCTAGGCCTTATTTTTGCTGAAAAATATATCAATTGAAAAATCCTGTTTATATTAATTCCATCGCTTCCATATCTCCGCTAGGAACTACAAGGGAAGAAATTTGGGATAACTATAAAACCAATCAGCATTTTATTGAACAGCATGATTTTTCTGGCAGTGAAGCATTTGCAGCGATCTTATCATCAAAACAAAAAGCAGAAGTAGAGAATTTAAGAAATTCTGAATCAAGATTTAAAGGTCTGGATAATTCAGTGTTATATTCCATTATTTCAGCCAGAACGGCGCTTAAAGAAGCTAAATGGGAGAAAGGTGAATCTATCGGGATAAATATAGGAAGCTCTCGCGGTGCAACTCAGCTTTTTGAAAAACATCACAAAGAATTTATAGAAAAAGGAAAAGTTGGAGTCTTGGCTTCACCAAGTACAACCTTAGGGAATATTTCCTCATGGGTGGCTCAAGACTTTAGAACTTCTGGCCCGGACATTTCACACAGCGTAACCTGTTCTACCGGCTTACATGCTGTTTTAAATGGTGTAGTTTGGCTTCAATCTGGTTTTGCAGATAAGTTTGTGGTTGGCGGCAGCGAGGCTGCTTTAACCCCTTTTACCATCGCACAGATGAAAGCGATGAAGATCTATGCTACAAAAGATCTAAAATATCCTTGCCAAGCATTGAACATGGAAAAAGAGCATAATTCTATGGTGCTGGGGGAAGCGGCAGGAGTGGCTTGTATTTCCCAAAACCCTGAAAATAGCATCGCTAAGATCTCAGGAATTGGGTATGCTACAGAAGAATTGAAGCATTCGGTTTCTATTTCAGCAAATGGGACATGTTTTCAGAAATCTATGAAAATGGCAATTGGTGATATAGCAATGAGCGAAATAGATGCTGTGGTTATGCATGCACCAGGAACTATTAAAGGAGATGAAGCGGAAATAAATGCTATAAAGGCAATTTTCGGGAACGATCTTCCAGCACTAACTTCTAATAAATGGAAGATAGGTCATACTTTTGGTGCCTCTGGGATACTGAGTATGGAGCTGGCTATTTTAATGCTTCAGCATGATGAATTTATACCGGTTCCATTTTCAGCAATAAGTAAAGCGCCGAAAAAGCTAGAAAATATACTCGTTAATGCTGTTGGTTTTGGAGGGAATGCTGTTTCCATTTTAATAAGTAAGAATTAATATATTCTGGCTTCTGGCTAGTTTCAACGCAAAAACTTTTACAAGTAAATATCCAAGAAAGCTTAGTTTTAGCTATTTTTGAATTCAAATACAATTTCATGACAATCAAACACGACTGGACCAAGGAAGAAATTCTTGAAATATATAACAAACCTTTTATGGATCTTCTTTACGAAGCAGCATCTATACATAGAGAAAATCACGATCCAAATGTAGTTCAGGTTTCTACATTACTTTCTATAAAAACAGGAGGATGTCCAGAAGATTGTGGGTATTGCCCGCAGGCTGCAAGATATCATACAGATATTGAAGGGAACGATCTTATGAGTGTGAACCAAGTGAAAGCGCAAGCCTTGAGAGCGAAAGCTTCAGGTAGTTCCAGAGTTTGTATGGGAGCGGCATGGAGAAATGTAAAGGACGGGGAAGAATTTGATTCGGTTTTGGAAATGGTGAGAACCATTAATAAACTGGATATGGAAGTGTGTTGTACTTTGGGTATGATCACAGAAAATCAAGCACAGCGTTTGGCTGAAGCTGGTTTGTATGCTTATAATCACAATTTAGATTCTTCAGAAGAATATTATAAAGAAGTTATTTCTACCAGAGGCTATCAAGATAGATTGGATACCATTGGAAATGTTAGAAAAACCAATGTTACTGTTTGTAGTGGTGGGATTATTGGAATGGGAGAGTCTAACGACGATCGTGCAGGAATGTTAGTTGCTTTGGCAACTTTGAGTCCGCAGCCCGAATCTGTGCCAATAAATGCTTTGGTTCCTGTAGAAGGAACACCGCTAGAAGAACAGGCGCCAGTATCTATTTGGGATATGGTAAGAATGGTTGCTACAACTAGGATTGTAATGCCAGAGACTCAAGTAAGACTTTCAGCAGGAAGAACTGAAATGAGTAGAGAAGGGCAGGCAATGTGTTTCTTTGCGGGTGCTAACTCTATTTTTGCTGGAGATAAATTATTAACTACTCCAAACCCAGATGTGGGAGAAGACATGGAAATGTTTAAAGCTTTAGGGCTTCATCCACAAAAACCTTTTGTGAAGAAATCTAAACCGGAAAGTGTGGAAGCAGCCGAATCTAAGTTTCTGAATTTAGGTGAAAAACCTAAATGGTCTAGACCTAGTCATAAAATTGAAAGAAACCTAGAGGCTCAAAAAAAGTCTAAACCGAGTTTATAATAAAATTGAATTCCCTTAGAATGTGCAGCTCAACTTAAAACCCATACCACGCGTTAATGCGATAGATAAAGAAACTTTTTTAAAGGAGTATTTAAAGCCGCAGCAACCTGTGGTAATGGAAAATTTAAGTGAAGACTGGCCTGCAAAAGAAAAATGGGATTTAGAGTATTTCCGTAAAAATGCGGGAGATGTTATTGTTCCCTTATATGATGGGCAGCCCGCTAAAGGCAATCAAAAAAGCCATAAACCGGCGAGGAGGATTAAAATGTCTGAATATATAGATATTTTAAAATCGGGACCTACAGATTTGCGAATGTTCTTCTTTAATTTACTTCAGAATTGTCCAGATTTATTAAAAGATTTTAAGTATCCGGAAATTGGCGTGAAGTTCTTCAAAAAACTTCCCGTATTATTTGTTGGAGGTGAGGGTGCAAAGGTTTTGATGCATTACGATATGGATCTTGCGAATAATTTTCATTTCAATTTCGCTGGAACCAAGAAGTTTATTCTTTATCCACCTTCAGAAACAAAATATCTTTATAAGGTTCCTTATTCTATTGTAAGCATGGAGACTATAGATATGGATAATCCAGATTTTACAAAGTATCCCGCTTTGGCAAAGGCACATGGATTTGAAGTGATCTTAGAGCATGGGGACACTTTATTTATTCCAAGTAAGTGGTGGCATTTCGTAAAATATGAAACCCCTTGCTTATCTTTAACCCTTCGTTCGTTACCAACAAAACCAACGAAGATTTTAGAGGTTTTAAATAATGTAATTTTTATTAGAAATTACGACAACCTTATGCGGAAATTTAAAGGCCAGAAATGGATAGATTATAAAAACCGACTTGCCGTAAATAGTACGCATAAAAATGCAGGAATTTGATGATGAAAGGATGAAAGAAAGATTGCAATTAGCTGAAATCCCTAGGATAAAGAATATTTCTAAGGCCGATTTTATAAAGTATTATGTAAATCCGCAGAAACCTGTGGTGATCGAACATTTAGTTGAAGATTGGCCAGCATACAAAAAATGGAGTTTAGAATATATTGCTGAGATTGCTGGAGATAAAATAGTGCCTTTGTATGATGATAGACCCATCAGCTCTGAGTTCAAATTTAATGAGCCACATTTAAAGATGAAGATGAGCGAGTATATCGCGTTGTTAAAATCTAAACCTACCAATTACAGGATCTTTTTGTATCATTTAATGAAAGAGGTTCCTGTGCTTCAAAACGATTTTAAATTCCCGGATATGGGACTTCGATTTTTAAAACAACTACCAACCTTGTTTTTTGGAGGGGAGAACTCGAAGGTGTTCATGCATTATGATATAGATTTTGCAAATATTCTCCATTTTCATTTCCACGGAAAAAAGCAATGTATCCTTTATCCGCCTTCACAAAGTAAATATCTCTATAAAGTACCGCATGCCTTGATTTCTAGAGAAGATATAGATTTCACAGATCCCGATTTCCAAAAGTTTCCAGCTTTAAAGGAAGCTCAGGGATATATCACCAACCTTAATCATGGAGAAGCTTTGTATATGCCTGAAGGTTATTGGCACCAAATGACATATCTAACTCCCGGCTTTTCAATGAGCCTAAGAGCAACTTCTAGAAATATCACCAATTTTTCAAAAGCAGTATACAACCTTGCATTTATGCGCTATTTTGATAATTATATGCGCAAATTAAGAGGTCAGAAGTGGATTGATTATAAGAACGAGCAGGCTATTATTAAGACTCACAAAAAGAACAATATTAAAACTTAAATTCTTCCAGAATTTCCATAATTACGGGAAATTCGTAGCCTTTTTGGTGTAAAAAAGAGATCAATTTTTGTTTCTTTTTATAGGAATTTGCTTCTTTAATAAGTGGAAGTTTCTTTTCTGCCAGATCATTTAAAGTTGAATAATATTCTGAAGGATCTATCTCTGTAAACCCTAATTTTATAAGTGGCGTGGAGATTTCCCGCTTTTTTAATTCTTGTTTTATCTTGATTCTACCCCATTTTTTGATGCGGAATTTTCCTCGAACAAAACTACGAGCAAAACGTTCTTCATTTAAAAAATTTTCTCGCATTAGCTGAATGGTGATCTGCTCACAAGCTTCTGGGATCATCCTCATTTCGCGCAATTTTTCTTGAACTTCCTTTTGAGATCTATCTCTATAGGCACAAAACTGCATCAGTTTTATAGTAGCTTCTTTTACTGTATAGGATTTCTCACTAGCATTGGCTTTCATAGATCGTAAAGGTATATATTCCTCTAAAAAAAGTTGGATTTTATTCCTATAAGTTGATTTTGACAAAGAGTGACCTTCAATGTCATTCGCGTTATTAATTATCACTAAAGCTCTTTAATTGCCTTATATTTGAAAATGATTCGGTTATTATTCCTTATTATACTCTTTCTAATTACAAACCCTTCTTTTGCACAGTTAGGATTTTGTGAGGGCAGTAAGGGCGACCCCATTTTTCAAGAAAACTTTGGGAGTGGAAGCGGTTATGGTCCCGCATTAGCAACGGGAATTACCAGTTATAATTTTGTAACTCAAGATCCGCAAGATGGAGAATATACGGTGTCTGATATTGTTGGTCGTCAAATTACTTCCTGGCATTCTTATTTCCCAAACACAACACTTTCAGGAGGAAGAGCTTTAATCGTTAATGCAGGCTTTACTTCAGGACAATTTTATAAGACTAATATTTCAGGTCTTTGTGAAAACACGACCTATGAGTTTTCGGCTTATCTTATGAATATTTTTAATTCTACAAGTGGTGCTTGTCCTAGTGGTGATATTCCTGTTAATGTAAAGTTCCAAATTTGGGATGAAACCGATACTCAACTTTTAAAAGAAGGAAGTACGGCAGCTATCACGGCGTCCTCCGCTCCTGAATGGGAACAATTTGCCTTAACTTTCAAGAGCGAAGCCGGACAGAACAAGGTTATTTTAAAGATTTTCAATAATGGAGATGGTGGCTGCGGAAATGATCTTGCCATAGACGACATTATTTTTAGATCCTGTGGAGATCTTACAAGTATCGATACAAATGGTGCTACAAATACGGGATTAGTGGTTTGTGAAGAAGATGCACCTATCACTAAAACTTTAGTGGCAACTCCAGATAATACGGTTTATCAAACTCATGCCTACCAATGGCAGCAAAGCGCAAATGGGGAAGATTGGCTGAATATTGCCGGTGCTACGAAAAGTGAGTTTACGATTGTAATGCTTTCTAACTCTAATTATTATAGGGTTAAGGTAGCAGAAGATGTTGTGAATTTGAATAACAATCTTTGTAGTTCTTTCTCTGAAGCTTTTTTTATTGAGATCTTAAAAAAACCAGAGGCACCAATTAGTGATGGTGATAAATTTATATGTGCTGGAGATATACTTCCAACAATAGCAGTTACAAGTGTGGAAGACGTAAGGATAAATTGGTATAGTGAGTCCGATGACGGGGTCCTACTGAAGGAAGATTCTTTTAGTTATCAGCCTGAAGCTGAAGGTATTTTCTATGCTGAAGCAGTAAATGCTGATTATGATTGTGATGAAAGTGAACGAACACCAATTAGAGTGGTAATAAATGATGTGCCTGTTCTGGAAGATGAAGAGCTTCAACTTTGTCCAGAATCTACATTATTATTAGATGCAAAGCTTGCTGGATATACATATATTTGGTCTACTGGAGAAAATACCCAATC
>JAGXIK010000068.1 GCA_024635715.1 Gillisia sp. | reverse complement strand
GTAGTGTATATGGAAAGTTTCACTGAAGCTGAATTAGATGAAATTCTTGTATTTTATGCAACTCCTGTTGGACAAAAAATGACTGCAGAATTACCTGTAATTACTGAAAAGTCTATGCAAATAGGTCAACAATGGGGAATGCAATTACAACCATTAATGGCTAAATATTCAGAATAATAACTGCCTAATATTCTTCAAAGCCTGAGGTTGATTTCTCAGGCTTTTTTTTATGACCGATTTTACTCAATTTCCAATTTCCTAATTCCAAATTCGTCAAGATGTCGGGATTGTTTCAGAATGACTTTGTAATAATTTGTCATTCTGAAGGTAACGTAGTGGACTGAAGAATCTCTTTAAAACAAAAATCTATTTAATTACAGATCCCTCCATATGTCGGGATGACAATTAATAGAAATCTACAACTTGTTACGAAAGCTTTTTGAACATAATTCCTAATTCTTCTTTGTCTAATATTATGTACAGTTTTGTAAAAGCTCTATTTTTATAAAAAATTAAATAAGATGAGCAAGATAGAGTGGAAGTCTGCTAAAACATACGAGGACATAACTTACAACAAAGCAAATGGCGTAGCCAGAATAGCTTTCAATAGGCCAGATATACGTAACGCGTTCAGGCCAAAAACAACAAGTGAATTATACGATGCGTTTTACGATGCACAAGAAGACACCTCTATTGGAGTGGTTTTACTTTCTGCAGAAGGACCTTCTTCTAAAGATGGAGTGTATTCTTTTTGTAGTGGAGGAGATCAAAAAGCAAGAGGGCATCAAGGCTATGTGGGAGAAGATGGAATGCACAGACTTAACATTCTTGAAGTTCAACGTTTAATACGATTTATGCCAAAAGTGGTGATCGCTGTAGTTCCTGGTTGGGCAGTAGGAGGAGGGCATAGCTTACACGTAGTGTGCGATATGACTCTAGCCAGCAAAGAACACGCTATTTTTAAACAAACCGATGCAGATGTAACTAGTTTTGATGGTGGTTATGGGTCAGCTTACCTAGCAAAGATGGTAGGACAGAAACGCGCCAGAGAGATCTTCTTTTTAGGAAGAAATTATTCTGCTCAAGAGGCTTTTGAAATGGGAATGGTAAACGCTGTAGTTCCGCATGCCGATCTTGAAAACACTGCTTACGAATGGGCTCAGGAAATCTTAGCGAAATCTCCTACCTCTATAAAAATGTTGAAATTTGCTATGAACCTTACAGATGATGGAATGGTTGGTCAACAGGTTTTTGCTGGGGAAGCTACCAGACTTGCATATATGACAGAGGAAGCAAAGGAAGGAAGAGACGCGTTTCTAGAAAAGCGCAAGCCTAATTTTGTCAAGAAATGGCTTCCGTAATGGAAAATTTCACCAATAGATCAATTGATATTGCTTCACTGCCTCAATTTGAAGAAGTCTCTTTCCAGCCAATTTCAAAGTCTTATCTCATAAAAGCCAGTCTTCAAAATCTTGTGTTTTTATGCATAGCGGTGATTGGTTGGGTGGTTTTGTTTTATTTCGAAATAAACCAGAACCAATTAATTTTACTTTTTATTGGGATCGTTTTATTCTTTGGTTTTAAATTTTGGAACATTTCCCAGCTACAGAAGAATTATGGATTTGCGCTCAGGGAAAAGGATATTTTGTACAGAAGGGGTTATCTGGTAAATAAGACTACGGTTGTTCCCTTTAATAGAATTCAGCACGCCTCTATTTCCCGGGATGTTCTGGATAAGATGCTTAAGATCTCAAGCCTTAAAATCTTTACTGCTGGCGGTAGCGGCAGTGATATCATAATTCCCGGATTGGCCCCAGACCTGGCACTCCGGTTAAAAGAGGCTTTGGCCGCAAAGCTCACTGCAAATGAATTCTAATTTGTTTGGAGTTCCGCAAAGGCAATCTGAAATTGGGATACTTCTGATTTTTCTCACCAGGATTTTTAATTTATTAAAAGGATTTTGGGCAATTATCGTATATTTTTTATTCACAGGACCAAGTGTGGAAACCCTAGTTTACATAGTGATGGGTTCGGGAGTGATTTCAGTTCTGGTTCTACTATACAGCTATGTGTATTATCGCAGATTTCTTTTTCATATAGATTATGAAAATCAGGAATTTGTGCTCCAGGAAGGAGTGTTCAATACAGAAGATATTGCGATACCTTTTGATAAAATTCAGCAGGTATATATTAAACGCAACATTCTCCAGCGACTCTTGAATGTTAACAGTTTTGTTATTGAAACAGCAGGAAGCAAGAAAGAGGAAATAAGTATTAAGGCTATTTCTCATGAAAAGGCAAACCAGCTATTAGCTATTCTAATTAAGGTAAAGGATAAGTATTCCGAAGAAATAACCAATATAGAAACTACCGGAGGAACAGCTAACAAGCAATTTTGGACTCATGAATTGAGTTTTTTGACTTTATTAAAAATAGGTATTAGCACAAATTATCTGCGAGGATTGGTATTGATTTTCGCTTTTTTCACGACCATTTACAATGAAGTAAGTACAGTGTCTGAGGAACATTCTGAAACTATTAAGAATTATTTAAATGAATTACCCGGTCCTATGGAATCCGTTTCCGTTTTCTTGTTCATTGCTGTCATTGTTCTGCTCCTTAGTGTTTTAATAACCATCGCTGAAGTTTTTATAAAATATTTCAACTTAAAATTAACTCAAACTAAGGAGAGTCTTGAGTTGGAAATGGGCCTAAATACGAATACGAAAATTTCTTTACAGCCAAGGCGTGTGCAATTATTGCAAGTGATCACAAACCCTGTCCAAAAATGGCTGAATTTGTATGAAGTGCGTATTTCACTTGCAAACAGTGAAGATGAGCTTCAGAAAAGTAAAATTAAAAGTCCTGGCCTAGATCAAGATACAGTCGCTAAGATGAACTCATTCCTGTATACAGACCAATTCAGCGGTTTTGAGGAAACCTTTTCGCCAGATAAGATATTGTTGGTGAGACGCTTAATTATTGCGCTGATTCCTGCCCTGTTAAGCTATTTTGTAGTGTTTTTTGTGGATGCTTTATCTTTTACATCCTGGCTTTTGCTGGTCGGCTTATATACCGTAATTGCTATAATCTGGCAAATTTTAATGTTTAGATCCTTAAGCTTGATTATTTCTGAAGATTTTATTTATAAAAAATCTGGTGTATGGAATAAAACAGAAAAGCATTTTGAAATTTACAAATCTCAATCCATAAGCATATTACAGCCATTATGGTATGAAAAAAGGAACTTGATAAATATTGTTTTTCATACTGCTGGTGGAGATATTTCATTTAGAGCTGTAAACAAGAATATCCTCCCATACATAAATTATATGTTTTATAAAATTGAATCAAATTCACGAAGCTGGATGTAGGCTTGGGTTTGAGTTCGGAAATAAAATTCCTAAGTTGATAAAGGGTAGATAGACTGAATGAAAATTATAGGCCATTAAAAATCGTCATCCTGTCCCGATTGCTATCGGGATTATTTCAGGATCTATTAATATTAATTAAAATGTAAAGAGAAGCTGAAACAAGTTCAGCTTGACGAAAGAAAGTTAATGACATAAAAAAGCCCCGTTCTAATTTTAGAACGGGGCTTTTTATAATTATGATTTTAGTGTCTATCTCAGTTTTGGATACTTAGAAGGATTTGCTTCGTTCATGATCTCATAAACTTTTTCATAAATATCTTCCGTAGAAGGTTTAGAGAAATAATCGCCATCGGTTCCGTATGCAGGTCTATGTTCTTTAGCAGTTAAAGTTTGCGGCTTACTATCCAAGTGTATATATGCATTCTGATTCTCAAGAATTTCCTGCATAATGTAGGCTGAAGCTCCACCAGGAACATCTTCATCTATAACTAAAAGTCTATTTGTTTTAGCAACACTTTTTACGATATCTTTATTTAGATCGAAAGGTAAAAGTGATTGAACATCAATTACTTCAGCATTTATGCCAACCAGTTCTAAGTCCTTCGCAGCTTCTTCCACCAATCTCAATGTAGAACCATAAGAAACCAAACTAATATCTTTTCCTTGTTTGATTGTTTCTACAACTCCTAACGGTGTTCTAAACTCTCCAAAATTGTTTGGTAGTTTCTCTTTAAGTCTGTATCCGTTTAAACACTCTATTACCAATGCAGGTTCATCTGCTTCTAATAAAGTATTATAAAATCCAGCTGCCTTAGTCATGTTTCTAGGAACCAAAATATGAATACCTCTTAGTAAATGAACTAATGCTCCCATTGGGGATCCACTATGCCAGATTCCTTCTAATCTATGTCCTCTGGTTCTAACAATTAGCGGTGCTTTTTGTTTTCCTTTAGATCTATATTGCACCGTTGCAAGATCATCGCTCATTATTTGCAATGCATAAAGAATATAATCTAAATATTGAATTTCAGCAATTGGGCGTAAGCCTCTCATAGCCATTCCCAATCCTTGGCCTAAGATAGTTGCTTCACGAATTCCAACATCTGCAACCCTTAGCTCTCCATATTTTTCCTGAAGTCCTTCCAGACCCTGATTAACATCTCCAATGGCTCCACTATCTTCTCCAAAGATCAGAGTCTCCGGTTTGTTAGCGAAGATCTTATCGAAGTTATCTCTTAAAATAATTCTAGCATCTACATCTTTAGCATCGTCATCATAGGTTGCTTCAACTTCCTCAATAGAAAGGGCATTATTTGCTGAGTCACTATATAAATGACTACTATATTCTGGTTGAGAAGTAGAAGTATAAGTTTCAATCCAATCTATTAGATCAGATTTCGCATTATTATCTAGCCCGATCATATATCGTAAACTTTTTCTAGCAACTACCAGAAGATCTTTTTTAAGAGGATCTTTTATTTCGGAAAGTTCTTTTATCAAAGATTCGACAGCATCTTTATTTTCACTGTGAGAAGCTGCATTTTCTAGAAGTGGCAGTAGGTCTGAAAATTTATCTTTCACGGGTTGGCTATAAGCAGTCCAAGCCGCTTTTTTTCCGTCTCTTACCTGTTTTTTGATGTCCTTATCTATACTATCTAATTCTTCTTCAGTAGAAAAATTATTCTCTAGAATCCATTCTTTGAACTTTACATTACAATCGAACTCCCTTTCCCAAGCCAATCTATCTTCATTTTTATAACGTTCGTGAGAACCAGATGTAGAGTGACCTTGTGGTTGTGTAAGTTCGTTTACATGAATAAGAACAGGGGAGTGGGTAGTTCTTGCTATTTTTGAAGCTCTATCATAAGCTTCTACAAGCGCTACGTAATTCCAGCCATTCACTACAATAATTTCGTATCCTTTATTTTCTTCATCTCTTTGGAAACCTTTTAAGATCTCTGAGATGTTCTCTTTGGTTGTTTGATGTTTGGCATGAACAGAAATTCCATAATCATCGTCCCAAACACTCATTACCATTGGCACTTGTAAAACTCCGGCCGCATTTATGGTTTCCCAGAAATGACCTTCACTCGTACTAGCATTTCCTATGGTTCCCCAAGCTATTTCATTACCGTTATCCGAAAATTTTTCGGAATCTATTCCTTCAACATTTCTATATATTTTAGAAGCTTGTGCCAATCCAAGAAGTCTTGGCATTTGCCCAGCAGTAGGGGAGATATCTGCACTGGAATTCTTTTGTTGCATTAAATTTTTCCAACTACCATCTGCTTCCAAACTGTGTGTTGAAAAATGTCCTCCCATTTGTCTACCTCCAGACATTGGCTCGTCTTCGATATTGGTATTTCCATACAATCCTGCAAAGAACTGCTCTATATTAAGTTCGCCAATAGCCATCATAAAGGTTTGATCTCTATAATAACCAGAGCGAAAATCTCCATTTTTGAAAACTTTAGCCATTGCAAGCTGCGGAATTTCCTTCCCATCCCCAAAGATCCCAAATTTCGCTTTTCCCGTTAACACTTCTCTTCTACCCAATAGACTACATTCTCTACTGGTAACAGCAATTTTATAATCTTCTAAAACCTGAGTTTTAAAATCTTCGAAGGATATAGATTCTTTGGATTGTGTTTCGCTTTGCATGAAATAAAATTTGAATTGTTACAAATATAGCTAAAACTAGGGGTAAAAACAATTCAATGAAATTGGCATAATTAATATAAAAATGCAGAAAATATTGAATTAGTTAAACTATTGATAATTATTAAGTTATAATTGATGATTAATTATGAATATAATAATCTGTGTTCTAATTATTCCTTAAAATAGAATTGAAAAATATATTTTCAATTAATGCCTTAGTACCATTCTCTTGTAAATAATCTAATAAGAGTATTTATATCTAAAGTTACAATAAATCTTATTTTTTGGTCATAATCTTTTTGTCCTATTTCCCAGCCAAGATTAGAATACACAGGTAAGAAAACTTCAAAATAATCTGCTACAAAACTCATTCGAATTCCAGAGTCATACACAAATTTCGGTTTAAAACCTTCATTTTTCACAAGACCAACATCACCGTAAGCATAGATCCATTTCCAAAGATTTGTACTAGCGTTAGCAGTAGTGATCCATTGGTTCGCAAATTCTGGTTCTAACTGAGATTTAAAACCTCCTTCTGCAACAATTATTTGCTGACTGAATAATCCGGTATCTTGACTTCTTCCGTAGTAGTTATAATCAAATAAATAATCTGAGGGTCTATCTAATGCGAAACTAAAGTAGTCGTTATCTGTTTCGTCATTAAATAAAAAGGTTCCTGCAAAGAATCTAAGATTCAATTGCTGATTGTTTTTAAATAATTTCCTGTATTCCAGGGTTAAGGAAACCTTGCTAAAATTTTTGGCTATCTGATAATCTACACCTCCTCTAAAATAGTCTATTAGGTTGGTGTCGCTAAAATTATAACTCAAATTAACCACATTATATTTAGGCTGCTCTACCGGATCAAGCGGATCTATATCTTGTTTTACATTAACATTTCTAAAAGTTAATGATTGCCGCTGATTATCTCTTAGGTATGAATTTCTAAAATAAAGCCCCACAAAAGGAGTGAATTTTTCGTAGAACAAGTTGTAGCCATAAGAAAAACGATTTCCTCCAAACCCAAATTTCATAGCAAATAGGTTTTCATCATCCAGATAATTCGTATAATTCGCCGAGACAGATCCAACAATTGTCTGGCTGGTAAAACCATATTTTGGAGAAACTTTCCACTCAAAATTCTTATTTAAAAAGGTCTTGTTATATAGTTTAGGACCAATAGAAATCCCGTCATATAAGTTATAATTGAATTCTGGCATAAAGAAGAATTGGTTATATCTGGGATCTTCAATATCCTGAAACAATCTAAATTGTACCGGTTTATTAAGTAGGGTAGTTACCCTTCTATAATTATTCCTTTGATTAACTTCTGGGACAACTCCTTCGTAATTTAATGCAAGTCTATCTATACTATCTCTTGGAATGGTCACTTGCTTACTTTCTTGGATATTTCCCACCCAAGTTTTATAAACAACTTTTCCATCATTCAGACCATAAAGAGAAATAGGCATATTATTATCTCTCTTATTTTTAATAGTGACCCTTAAAGAATCTGGAGTTTTCTTTAGCTTACTTATCGTAAAGTCTATCTTTTCATTAGTCCGAACATAATCTTGCTTAAACCAGGAAATATCTTTTTCCGTGTTCTTTTGAAGAATATTAAGGAAATCCTCTTCACTAGATGGTTTTAAGACATAAGTTTTATAGTATTCTGAAATCGATTTTTTTACGATATCGGACTGAAGATAGTCATCAAGGTATTTCAATCCTGCTCCAGCCTTGTAAGCATTACCAATGTTTTTATTGAATTTTACCAGAGAATCCTGAGCTGTAGATAAGGACTGGTCCATATTCATCCTAGCCATATGTAAATACATAAATGGATATTGATCATTGAACGCAAGATCTGAAGCGTGAAACCACTTAATAATTAAAAAATCACTTAAACTCCCTAGCAAATTCATGTTGGGATAATATTCATCTACATAATCCATAATTAGCGAGACCACCAATGCATCATAAACCCATTGTTCATTTCTAGGGTTCACAAGAATGGTGTTCTTTACGAATTGATTGGTTATGGTTTTTAACTGCTTAATGTCATATTGAAAGCCATCAGGAAAAGGTCTTATAAAAGCTGGAAGTTGATTAAGACCATAAACAGGGTTGTTTAAATATTCATCCCGCGTAACCATTAGAGAACTTTGAGGATATTCTCCGAGTCTGGTTTCCAAGAATTGCATAATTCTGGAGAGCAGCGTTGCTTTGATCTCCTTACTTAAACCCTCATCGTCTAAATTTGAAACAATTTCTGTTTTATTAGCTTGTATAGATTCAAATCTGTAAGATTTGGTTAAGTAAAGTTGAGAAGAAACACTATTTTTTCCAGATAAATAGGTGGTTTTATATAGATCTTCTGTTACTAATTTATCTGTTTTTAATGGAGATGCTACATATAAATAAGGCCGGGTAGACAGCTTAATTGAAATGTTTACAGGAGGAGTATATTGATTTCCTAAATTTTTATCGCTGTATATTTGCCATCCCTTTTTGTAAACTGCAGGCGTTACATACCAATAATTTAATTTGAAGTTCCCCTCATCATCATAACCATACCTGGTGAATTTATCTGAAGGTACTTTTACAGAGTATAATAGATTTATAATTTGTTTTTCTCCAGGCAACAACGGCTTGTCCAAATCAATTCTTATAATATCTGCTGCATCAATTGGCCTTTCCCAGTAATAAGGCATCTGGTTTGCATCAGACACACTGTACATTCTGGTGTTTCCGCGTTCTTCTGTCTTAGCAAAATGAAACCTTCTTATATAATCTTCAGCAAAACGTTTTGCTAAAGGAGTAGACTTATCCTTATAACTATTGGCCCAATCATTTAAATAAATTGAAGTTAAGGTGTCTGGACTAGAGTTCTCATATTCAATTTTATGTTGAATATTAAAAGTGCGTGTAGAATCATTCAATACCGCAATAATATCCATATTGGTTTGCCCAAAACTAAAATGAGTTATGCACAAACCAATAATAAAAAAGGAAATTAATTTAATTTTCAAGGGACAACATAAATTAAAGAATTAATACAAGAACTTCTAAGTTTTCTAAACCTAAAAGTTAGGACTCAGATTATATTCGTCATAGAAATCATCAAGGATCGCTATTACTTCATCTTCAGTATCTACAACCTGAACTAAATCTATATCGCCATCGCTGATATTCTGAAAACCATCCAATAAAGTAGACTTTATCCAATCAATTAATCCTCCCCAATATTCTGTTCCAACTAGTATAATTGGGAATTTATCTATCTTATTGGTTTGTATTAGCGTGATGGCTTCAAAAAGCTCATCTAAAGTTCCAAAACCTCCAGGCATTACTACAAAACCTTGAGAATATTTCACGAACATCACTTTTCTAACAAAGAAATAATCGAAATCTAAACTTTTATCATGGTCTATATAAGGATTGTCATGTTGCTCAAAAGGCAATTCAATATTCAAACCTACAGAAGTTCCTCCAGCAAGATGTGCTCCTTTATTTCCAGCTTCCATAATTCCAGGTCCACCCCCGGTAATAACTCCATAACCATGGTCCACAATTTTTTGAGCAATCCTTTCAGTTAATTTATAATATTTTTGATCTGGTTTTGTACGTGCAGACCCAAAAATGGAAACGCAAGGCCCAATTTGACTGAGCTTTTCATAACCTTTTACAAATTCACCCATTATTTTAAAAATGGCCCAAGAATCGTTTGTTTTAATTCCGTTCCATGCCTTATTACCTTGCTTAGCTCTCATTTCTGTATCGTTCAAAATCTTATTTAATTTTTAATTCCTTTTTTAAATAGTGTGCAGTATAACTTGTTTTATGTTTTGCAACTACTTCTGGAGTTCCTGTAACAATTACTTCACCTCCATTTTTTCCGCCTTCGTAACCTATATCAATAATATGGTCGGCTAATTTAATAACATCCAGATTGTGTTCAATGATAAGAACCGTATTTCCTTTGTTTGCTAATTTATTAAGAACATCCATTAGTACCCGAACGTCTTCAAAATGTAAACCTGTGGTAGGTTCGTCTAATATATAAAAAGTATTACCGGTATCGCGTTTAGAAAGTTCTGTTGATAGTTTAATTCGTTGAGCTTCCCCACCAGAGAGCGTTGTACTTTGTTGGCCAAGTGTAATGTAACCCAAACCTACGTCTCTTAAGGTTTTTAATTTTCTGTATATCTTCGGAATCAATTCAAAGAAATCTGTAGCTTCTTCAATGGTCATTTCCAATACATCAGAAATAGATTTGCCTTTGTAACGAATTTCCAAGGTTTCTCTATTGAATCTTTTTCCTTGGCAGGTTTCACATTCTACATATACATCTGGTAGAAAATTCATCTCTATAACCCGAAGTCCTCCACCTCTGCAAGTTTCACATCTTCCCCCTTTTACATTAAAACTAAACCTTCCAGGTTTATATCCTCTAATTAAAGCTTCAGGAGTTTTAGCGAACAAATTTCTCACTTCAGAAAATAACCCGGTATAGGTTGCAGGGTTAGATCGAGGTGTTCTTCCAATAGGAGATTGGTTAATATCTATTACCTTATCTATATGATCTAAACCTTTAATGCTTTTATAAGGCATAGGAACCTTAACGCCATTAAAGTAAAATGCATTCATGATAGGGTACAAGGTTTCGTTGATCAAAGTAGATTTTCCACTTCCTGAAACCCCTGTAACTGCAATCATTTTACCCAAAGGGATCTTTACAGTGACATCCTTTAAGTTATTACCTGTAGCCCCGCTAAGTGTAATATTTTTACCATTTCCTTTTCTTCGCTTTTTGGGAACTTCGATCTCCATAGTACCATTAAGATAGGCAGCGGTAATGGTGTTACTCTCTTTTATTTGTGCAGGAGTTCCTTGGCTTATTATTTCTCCTCCATGTTTTCCGGCTTTAGGCCCAATATCTATTACATGATCTGCTCGCTCTATCATATCCTTATCATGCTCTACAACAATTACAGAGTTTCCAATATCTCTAAGCGCTTCTAAGGAATTAATCAGCTTATCATTGTCACGTTGGTGTAAGCCAATACTAGGTTCATCTAGTATATAAAGCACTCCAACTAACTGAGATCCAATTTGTGTGGCCAGTCTAATTCTTTGAGCTTCTCCTCCAGAAAGGGATTTGGAACTTCTATTCAGCGATAAATAGGTAAGCCCAACATCTATCAAGAATTGTAGACGAGTCCGGATCTCTTTTATAACTTCGGAAGCTATTTGTAATTGTTTTTCTGAAAGGCTTGACTCTAAATTCGCAAACCAGCTGGCAAGATCTGTAATATCTTTATTAGCTAATTCTGCAATATTCTTATTATTGATCTTAAAATAAAGCGATTCTTGACGCAATCTACTGCCGTTACACACTGGACAGTCTATTTTGTCCATATATTCTTTAGCCCAGCGTCTTAAAGAGGTAGATTCGTTATTATTATAAGTGTTCTCTATAAATGTTGCAACTCCTTCAAAATCAATTTTAAAATCGCGGGTGATACCTAAAGTAGTAGATTGCTTAGAAAATTTTTCTTTACCTCCAAAAAGAATCATTTCCAAGGCAGCTTCTGGTATTTTCTCTATAGGATCACTTAATTTAAATTCAAATCGTTCAGCAATAAGTTCCAGTTGAGAGAATATCCAGTTCTTTTTTTGCGGACCATGTGGCGCCAGAGCTCCATTTTTAATGGAAAGGTTTTTCTTCGGAATAACCTTGTCTACATTAATTTTATGCAGAGTTCCAATTCCGTTGCAATTAGGACATGCACCTTTTGGGGAGTTGAATGAGAAATTATTTGGTTCTGGATTAGGATAGGAAATTCCAGAAGTGGGACACATTAGATTTCTACTAAAATATCTAATTTCATTAGAATCTTGCTCTAAGACCATTAGTACATCATCACCATGATACATGGCAGTATTTATACTTTCTTCTAGGCGCTTATTAGATTCTGCATTTTCGTCTATTTGAAGCCTGTCAATAACAATTTCCACTTCGTGGATCTTATATCTATCCAGTTTCATTCCCTTTATAAGATCCCGAACTTCTCCATCGGTTCTTACTTTTACAAAACCTTGTTTTGCTATTTGCTCAAATAATTCTCTATAATGTCCTTTTCTGGATCGTACAACTGGGGCTAGAATACTTATTTTTTTTCCAAGAAAGTTTTTAATGATAAGCTCTTTGATTTGCTCATCATTATAACTCACCATTTTTTCGCCAGTATTGTAACTAAACGCATCCCCGGTTCTGGCAAATAGTAGCCTTAGGAAATCATATATTTCGGTAATAGTACCAACGGTACTCCGTGGATTTTTACTTGTTGTCTTTTGCTCTATTGCAATAACAGGAGATAAGCCTTCAATTTTATCTACATCTGGTCGCTCCATCCCGCCAAGGAATTGCCGTGCATAGGATGAAAAAGTTTCAATATAACGGCGCTGTCCTTCAGCATAAATGGTATCGAATGCTAAGGATGATTTTCCAGATCCTGAGAGACCGGTTATAACTACTAATTTTTCGCGGGGAATCGTAACATCTATATTCTTTAAATTATGAACGCGAGCCCCTAATACTTCAATGTTTTCTTCAGCTTTAGCCATATTTTTAGTCAAGTTGGCAAAGGTACTTAAACTGTTGCAAACTAAAAAGTAAGCATCAATTTAGGCATGTTAATTTATAGGTAAATAAACAAGCTCAAGATTAAAGGAAAGATGCTTACTACAAATTTAGTTTTGATCGTTTCAGTATTAAAGAAAATTCTAAAAATTATGCTCAAGACCCGTTTGAATATATAAAATGCTTTTTCAACGAGTTAAACTACAATTAAATCGGAAATATAATATACTGATTGTCAGTTTAATATTACTTAATAAATTTCGCTTGTATGGGTGTTTTCCCGTAAATTTAGAATACCAACAATCCTCCCAAAATGAGTCATATCTTTTGACTCGTTTTTAAATAATTTATACTTCCCCACTTTTTTAATCTTATTCTCCTCAACGGAATAAATTTTATTTGCCTGAATCTTATTCTTTTTTACCTACAAATTGAAATTCAAAATATGTTTAAAATTAAGGGGATGAGAACGGAGAAAAAACAATTATTGGTAATTAGCAATCAAGGGGATTTGAGTGCAAATTTGAAAGAGAATTTAAGTGTTCATTGTGAAATAAGTTCGGTTAATTCAATTCATACTGGCTATAACTTGGCCTTAAGCCTACTCCCAGATATTATTTTGGTAGATCAAACTTCATTGAGCTCAAAGAGTTTAAAAAATATTTCAAATTTTAAATCTACACATTTCCTAAATAAGTGCTGGTTGGTTATGTATGCAGATGAAAATTCCAGATGCATTATAGAGCAGAATTATAAAAATGAAGTGAATGAAGTGATTTATAACTCATGCACGAAATCACAACTTTATAGCAGAATACTTCAGCAAGTAAATTCAAAATTTTCTATTACAAATTACTGGAAAGACTCTTTTCTCGGTTTATTTAATTTATTGGTAAACCCCGTAGTTTTATTGCAGCAGGATACTATAATTGCCATGAATGATTCATTTAAAGAATCATTTAAATTCGACGTGGGAGATATAGAAGATTTGAAACTAACAGATTTTGTGGATTGTGAAAACAAAACAAAAGTTAGGGCAAGTTTAAGGAATTTTGCTAGAGGAAAGCATATGAAGGCTGTAACTAAAACCTCCTTACAGTTGAAAAACAATAAAATTAGAAATGCTAAAATTAGCTTTAGTAAACTTGATAAAATGCTCCATGGTCAATTTATAATGATGATCCACTTTTATGATGATGATCCTATGATCAAAGAAAAAGTTGGGAGTAATTCTGAAAATGTTCAGAATTGTTTTGAAGAAAATTCCAATTTGGCAGAATTTAGCTTTACAAAAAGAGAAAAAGAAATTATTCAATTATTATGTAAAGGTTACAAAACGAAGGAAATTTCTGACGCTTTGTTTATATCCCCTAAGACCATAGAGAAGCATAGGGCGAACATTGTTAAGCGTACAAATTCTGACACTATTTTGGAAAGCATCATTTATGCTATAAATCATAATTTAATCGACATACAACACGCTTAAAACCAAATATTATAGGTTGAATACGGGGGAATTCCCCCATAGGTATTATCCTCTAAACCTCCATATCTTTATTATAATCAAGACTGTCACCCCCAACTGCGCCTTTCTTGTTGAATAATACTTCCCCACAAAAAAATCAAATTAAACTGAAAATACCCCTAACCATTTAGGGCTGTTTGTGTGAAATCTTTTATTAACCATTCTAAATATATTATTAATCTAAACTACTTAATCATGAAAAAAATTAATTACTCTTTAAGTTTCATTGCAATAATTGCAATGCTTTTTACCTCCTGTAGCAAGGAAGAAACGTCCTCCCCTGTAGATGATATATCTACAGAATCTGCAGTGCTTACCTTTGGAGCAATGCTGGATAACTTGGCAAACCGAGCAATGGAAAAAGGTCATTTTGATCAAGTACCAGACTGTTCTGCTGCGGAACCTGATATGGCTGAAGTTACTTTTTCCTATCCAGGAAGTGATGGGGATAAAGTTGTCGAAGTAGGTATCTCTCAAGATGCCAGTGGATATTTTACAGAATATAGTGAATTATTAAAAATTCCAATTGTACAAGGAACAGATTTTACAAAAATTACTTTAAAAGGATTTAAAGTTTTTGATGCTGGTGACAATTTAATTTGGATAGCTCCTGTAGCTCCTGGAGACTTCTCTGGATATGTGGATAAGCCGC
>JAGXIK010000067.1 GCA_024635715.1 Gillisia sp. | reverse complement strand
TCCGGATGAAAAAATGCAGCCTAGATTGGCAGATGAAAGAGTAGGGTGGTTCAGTATTCAGAAATACGATTACAATTCAGACGAACTTAAATCTGATGACTACAGGATTATAAGAAAATGGCAATTGGTTCCGAAGGATATTGAGGCATATAAAAGAGGAGAACTTGTAGAACCGGTTAAGCCAATTATATATTATCTCGATCCGGCTACTCCTGAAAAATGGCGACCATATTTTAGAAAGGGAATTGAAGACTGGAATGTAGCCTTTGAGGCGGCAGGATTTAAGAATGCAATCATTGCAAAAGATCCACCTACCAAGGAAGAAGATCCCGAATTTAGCCCGGAAGACGTAAGATATTCTGTAGTAAGATATGTAGCAAGTACAACAAGAAATGCAACAGGTCCTTCTGTATCAGATCCACGTACAGGGGAAATAATAGAAAGTGATATAATTTGGTACCACAACCACTTACGTTCTTACCGCAATAGATTTATGATAGAAGCAGGAGCTCAAAACCCGGCGGCTAGGACTTTAAATACACCAGAATCTGAAATTGGTGAAATGATGCGAATGGTGATTGCTCATGAAGTTGGACATGCCTTGGGATTGCCTCATAATATGAAAGCCAGTTCTGCATATCCTACAGATTCTCTTCGTTCAGCTGAATTTACCCATAAGTATGGCTTAACACCTTCCATTATGGATTATGCAAGGGTGAATTACGTTGCACAACCAGAGGACGAAAATGTACGTTACATAAGGATGATGGGGCCTTATGATCTTTATGCCATAAATTGGGGTTATCGATATATACCAGAAGCGAACAGTCCTATTGAAGAGAAGCCTATTCTTGATAAATGGATACTTGAAAAAGCAGGGGATAGGATGTATGAGTTTGGAAGTGGAAACGATGGTGTAGATCCCCAGTCGCAAAGGGAAAGTTTAGGTGCTGATCAAGTGAAGGCCAGTGAATATGGGCTTGCAAATTTAAAAAAGGTAGTTCCAAATCTTATTGCCTGGACTTCCAAAGACGGAGTAGATTATGAGGATCTAGATGAGGTTTACGGAGAATTGACAGGCTTATGGAGAGGTTATGTTAACCATGTGGTTGCCAATGTAGGCGGAGTTAATGAAACCCTCAAAACTTCAGATCAGGAAGGGGCGGTTTATAGAGATGTTCCGAAGGAAATTCAGAAAAATGCCGTGGTATTTTTAAATAATCATGCTTTCACAACTCCCGACTGGTTACTAAACCAGAAAATCCTGAATAGAATTGAAGCATCAGGAGCTATTGAACGTGTGCAAAATTTACAAACCAGAGCACTTAACAATCTTCTTAATGAGGACAGGCTGAAGAGGATGGTAAGTAATCAACAAATGAATGGCAAAGTAGCCTATACGGTAGTAGAATTGATGGATGACCTGCGAAAAGGAATCTTTAGTGAATTATATTCGGGAAGAGTGACAGACGCTTACCGCCGGAATCTTCAACGTTCTTATGTTGATGCTGCTTCCACATACCTTCAGCAGTTAAAAGGAGAAGATAATGAAGCTGTTTTAAAGTCGGATATCATCGCATTAATGCGTGGTGAAATGGAGCGGTTAAAAAGGGACATCAGTGCAAGGAAAAACAATAATAATGATCCCTTAACCAAATATCACTGGAATGATCTATTAGCAAGAATAGATGCTGGCCTTACAGTCGATTTATAACTTAGGTTTTATATTATAAGCAAAAAAGCTCCACTTATAGTTGGAGCTTTTTTACTTATAATAAATAGATAAGGCTTTTATCTTAAATAGAATTACTGATTCTTCCCATTTACGTCATCTGTATTATTAACTTCTTCATCTATTTCTTTAGCAACTTTTTCGGCACCGGCTTCAATCTTCTCTCCTGCTTTTTTAGCATTTGTTTCTATATCTTCACCAATAGACTCTAAAGCATCTTCTGTTTTTTCTTGAGTTGTTTCTCTACAAGAATATACCGATGTTGCCATTGCAGCGACCATCAGTATCAAATATATTTTTTTCATTATTTAGATTTAAAGGGTTTAACTAAAAAAGCCACCTCAAATTAAATTAAGATGGCTTAAGAATATGAATGCAAAAAAGACTACATGTCGTTGTCTCCGTTCACATCATCAGTTCCGTTAGCTTATTCTTCTACTTCAGTTTCAACGCTTTCAGTATCAGCTTCTACATCTTCCATGTCGTCAGCAACATCTTCTGCAGCATCTTCCATGTCGTCAGCAGCATCTTCCATGTCGTCAGCTACGTCTTCCATAGCGTCTTCTGTTTTTTCTTCTGTTGTTTCTCTACAAGAATAGATTGATAAAGAGAATACAGCAGCTAATAATAATAAAGATAATTTTTTCATTGTAAAATGTTTAATTAGTTGAACAGCAAATTTAAACTAATTTTTAATTTTGCCAAGTACTCTTTTCAGTTAAATATTTCCAATATCTTTTTGGAACATGTTGCATATGTAATTTCATATTCTTTCGGGATTTTATGTTGGTACTTTCAAAATATTCTCGCCATAATTGTTGAAAACCTATTTCGGAAGTACTGTAAATACTGGAATTTGAAGGATCGAGTTGATCTTTGGATTTGAAATTAAAAATTATATAACTGGTTTCCTGTAGATTATAAAACAAGCCAAAATTTCGCTTTAAATCATAAACAATCCATTTTTGATCTGAATATCTACTTTCAAAATGCTTTAAAATAAGAGGTAATACGTTAAATGTCGGCTTATATAGTGGCAAACAAATCTCGCATTTAGTTTGTTGAAATCTTATAAGCTTCCATTCTATGTTGTTCCTATGAATATGTTCAGGAATTTTACTTATCCTTAGAAAATTATGGTTTTCAAATATTTTTGGCAGAGAAGTTTTCGTACATAAAAACTGGCTGGAGGCCATATAATATATTAGTTTTAATTTCTTCGAACTCACTCAAATATGCCATGATTGTGGCCATAGCCATATAATTAATAATCCAGAAACTATTGAAACCCCGAATACTATAACAATCCATTTTGTTATCTCTTTAGCCCCCAAAACTATCGCCATAATTCCTTTGAAAACCAAATTGGAAATTGAGGCTAAGAGAATTAATTTCCATCCCAATTCTGTTTGTAAGCGCTCAGCTTTCATCATTTGTGACAGTGATAGTGTTATGGCATCCACATCAGTGAGCCCACTAATAATAGAGACGATGTAGAGTGCGTTGTTGCCAAATTGTTGTTTGGTAAAAGCTACTGCCAATAGGATAAAACCATATAATAGTCCAAATAAAAGAGCGCTCTTAAATTGTGCAGGATTGCTTGGCTCTGGCATTTCATCATCTGAATTATTTTTGTTTATGAGGTAAAATATAATCACACATAGAATGGAAACTATAACTATTTCCGCTGCTATTGGAAGAATTATCTGTCCAAGTTTTTCAGGAACAACTATGCCAATTTCTATTAATACCCGCACCATGGAGATAGCAGATGCTGTTGTTATAACAAAGACTGCTAACTTGCTTATGTTTCGTGCTTCTTTTGTTTTACGAGCATAACTAACTGTGGTTGCAGTACTGCTAATCAACCCACCTAAGATCCCGTTGGATATAATTCCAACCTTTTTGTCTACAACTTTATAGATGAAATACCCAATAACACTGATACCAACAATGAGGGTAACCATTAACCAAATACTTTGTGGGTTAAGGACATCAAGCGGGCCATAGGTTTTATTTGGAAGAATTGGAAGTACAATTAGACTTATGCCTGCCAAAGTCATGATGGCTGATAAATCCTTATGGCTCAAACGTTCTATAAATCCGTGTAAATTCTCTTTTAGGTACAACAAGATAGCCATTGATGCACCTACCAAAACGCCAATCAGTTGGCTTCCTACCACTAGATATGCGCCAATGGCAAACATCAATAAAGCAGCAACTTCAGTTGTTTGACCTACATCGGCTTCGTTAAATTTCTTTATTTTAATATAATTAGCCATCATCAGCATAGCTGCGATACAAAGTCCCAAAACAGGAAGAATATAAGCATTGTCATATTCCCGAGTCAAAAATCCAGCAATAACTCCCAAAATGGAAATAAGTGTGAACGTCCTGACACCGGCCATTTGGTGGTCGGTTTTTTGACGCTGTAATCCAACCAAAAGACCTAACCCCAAAGCAATACCTAACGTTGTTAAATCCTCGTAATTCATAACATCTAAAATACTAAATTCCATAAAAAGAACCCGTTTTTTGATAGGGCTTCTTTTTCAGGTCACTCAATAGGCGCGATTAAAAATGCAGTAATTAGTTAATAAGGTCTTTAGTAAAGAAACGCAATGGCCATCTTCTGTATAGCTGTGTCAAATACCTACGGCATCTTTATTTCCTGATTCTCCTTTATTTGCATGCTTGCTCACGATACTAGAGCAGGAAATGTCATATTTCGCAGCAGCTGCCAGAATATTTAATTTTCCTTAATTCTTTTCAAAGACATAATTATTGTTTTTCCTTTAAGGTTAAATCTTTTTTCTCTTCCAGGCTTTTCATTTTTTCTATTCTTTGGCCGGTAGCTAGATTTCCTTCAGAAAATCGAGGATCTGTGATATATGCTTCTTTCTTCATTTTGCTTACTTCAATACTCAAAAAGTCGAATTCTTCGGTTACCTTTCCTAATAGAGCATAAACTCCACTGCCTCTAAATGCGTATTTTTCAGCAATAGGAGGGAAGAGGATAGTGTCAAAAAAGTAACCTTCTCGATCTATAAATGTTCCAAAATTCATAGGTTTTCCCTTTGCTGTTTTAGTGTTTTTTACCGTGACCAGATATCCGTAGATCAAAATTTCCTTATTTAGAAAGCCTGCTAGATCCTTTTGTCCGTAATGGGTTTGAGGTGATTTCTCTAGCAGATCAAAGTGACTACATAAGGGAAATCCCAATAATTCTATTTGCTCAAAAGCCGCTTCTTGTAGAGTGGTATGCAATTCTGGCAATGTGAATTTTTTGTGCTTCGGTGTAAAAAGAGGCATCTGATGTTCTTTCTTGGGTTTCTTATTCAGTTTAAAATGAGCCTCCCATAAGAGTTGATATTTGTCTATGCCTGTAAACCTAAAAGCATTGATCCTAATGAGAATACTTAATTGCTCTATGCTAATGGGAACACGATCTATAAAGTTTTCTAAGGACTTAAATTTTCCTTTAAAATTCCTATTCTCCAGAATACGTTGTACAGCGCGATGCTCGACTTCTTTTAAATTTCCAAAGCCCAAATAAATGGTAGTTCCTTTTATGGTGTTGTGATAATCCCCTTCATTAATACATGGTGGCTCTACATTAGCTCCACTCATTTTGGCTTCATGCACATACATTTCTGTTGAATAAAAACCGCCTCCGTTATTAAGAGTTGCCACCATATATTCTAATGGGAAATAGGCTTTTAAGAATAAACTCTGATAACTTTCTACGGCATAGCTGGCAGAATGTCCCTTTGCAAAGGCATATCCTGCAAAACTCTTTATCTGATCCCAAACCTCAGAAATGGTCTTTTCTTCAATTCCTTTTTCATGGCAATTGGAGATGAATTTTTCTTCTACCCGCTGAAATTCTTCTCGGGAGCGATATTTACCACTCATTCCGCGGCGTAAGACATCTGCTTCTGCAAGGCTGAGGCCGGCAAAAAAATGCGCTACTTTGATTACATCTTCTTGATACACCATAATACCATAAGTGTCGGGCATTATTTTGGCAAGTTCGGGATGGGCGTTGTCTCGTCTTTCTGGATATCTGTGGCGTAAGATGTATTCTCGCATCATTCCGCTCTTTGCCACTCCAGGACGAATAATGGAACTGGCGGCAACTAATCCTAAATACGTATCGGTTTGTAATTTTTTAAGCAACATGCGCATTGCGGGAGATTCCACATAAAAACAACCTATACAAGAGGCTTCTTTAATAAGGTTATTTATTTTAGGGTCTTCTTTAAATGCTGCTACATCATGTATATCGAACCCAGCTGCATCTGGCTGATTTTCAGCAATGATATCTAAAGAATCCCGAATCTTGCCTAATCCGCGTTGTGCGAGAATGTCAAATTTATAAAGTCCCACATCTTCCGAAATCACCATATCGAACTGCACGCAAGGAAATCCTTTTGGCGGAAGGTCCAAAGCAGAGAAAGCCGTAAGTGGTTTGTTGGAAATAAGGATGCCTCCTGCATGAATGCTTCGGTAATTAGGTAGTCCCTGGATTAACTCACCATATTTAAGAACTATTTTATGAATCTCATCTTGTTTATTATTTGGGAGACCTCCTTTACAAAGTTTGTCAATGTCTTCTTTTGGAAGTCCAAAGACTTTTCCTAATTCTCTAATCACTGCTTTGTACTGGAAAGTGTTGTAAGTAGCGAGCAAGGCCGTATGCGGAAATTCTTCAAAAATAAACCGAGTGACATCTTCCCGATCGTTCCAAGAAAAATCTATATCGAAATCTGGCGGACTGGTCCTGAATTCATTTATAAATCGTTCAAAATAAAGATCTAATTCTATAGGATCTACCTCGGTGATCTGCAGTAGATAGGCTACAATGCTATTGGCACCGCTTCCTCTCCCTACATAGAAATAGCCTTTTTCCCGGGCATATTGGCAAATGCGCCAGTTGATGAGGAAATAGGAGATAAAGTTCATTTTCTTAATGACCTTTAGTTCTGTGATCATTCTTTTTAGAACCTCTTCTTTAGCTTGCGGGTAGCGAAGAAGGAGTCCTTTTTCACAAAGTTCTTTTAAGAATTTTTCATCTTCAGAAGCACTTTCTCCAAAAACCTGCTGATTTTGAGGTTTTCTATTTTCAGAAAAATCGAAATGGATCTTACAGTTTGCCAGAAGATTTTCGGTGTTTTTGAGAATAAAAGGAAACTCTTCAAAACACTCTTTTATTTTCTCAAGAGGCATCATTTGCTCTTCTTTTCCAGCTTGTTCTTCAGGAGAGAGTTTGCTTAGGAGTGTATTGTTATCAATGGCACGCAACAATCTGTGCGCATTAAAATCTCGTTTATTTCTGAAGGTGACAGGTTGTAATACTACCAGTTTAGTGGTGAGTTCTTTTAGTTTTGAAAATTTCAATTTTCGCAATTCCGCAATACTTACCCCGATAAATTCATTGGCGGCAAATTGACTTACTTCTGAAGCTAATATTTTTTCAAAAGGATAAATAACAAAGGCATTTTCAAAAAAAGGTGCTTTTTCTGGGATAGCTAATTTTTTCTGAAGATGTTTAGAAAGAAAATCATTTAATTCCTGAAATCCTTCATTGTTCTTTGCGATGCCTATAAATTGTTGCTGTACTCCATTCCTAAAATCTATTCCTAGAATAGGGGTTATATTATATTCTTTGGCAATTCTCACAAAATTTAGGCTGGCAGAAGTGTTATTAATATCTGTAAGCACTAAAGTTTTTACATTATTTTTTTGTGCCAATTCCAGTAATTCTATTTCTGAAAATGTTCCAAAGCGCATGCTATAATATGTGTGGTTATTTAAGTACAATTTCAGGTCTTATGTTTACAGTATTTTAAACTTCTAATTCTTTATTTTTTCTTTCTCTTTTTAAGCAAGTATTTATTGCTTTCTGTGAGCTAGTACTACCGGCGGTTCCCCGTTAAAAGGATTGGTCATCCGGCCAATGGTCTTAGCTCCCAGAGAAGCAGCCCTTAATACGCTTCGGTCTCCATACCGAATTCTAATAGTATCCATTGCATTGTATAAACTCAAAATTTCTTCGTTATCATCAAACAAGTTGATCTGGTAATTTCCACCGGCTAAATGGCTAAAACGTATCCCGATAAGTCGCACCAATAAGCGGCGATTATAAAGTTTTTTAAACAGATCTTGAATCTTGGGAAGCAAGATATGATCTGCACTGGTGTAAGGGATCTTGAGTTGTTTGGTATAAGTATTAAAATCTGAATATCTTATTTTAACCGAAATGCAAGAGGTAAGTTTATCACCACGCCGCAACTGAAATGCGAGATTTTCCGTCATCGCTATTAAAATAGCAGATAATCTATCTACATCTATAGTATCCCGATCAAACGTACGTTCGGTAGAGATGGATTTTCTTTCAGAATAGGGGATAACCGGCGTGTTATCTATTCCTTGTGCTCTATGCCAGATGGTAGTGCCGTTTGCTCCCAATACTTTTTGGATCATTTCCAATGGCATTTCTTGTATTGTTTTTACATGCCGAACTCCGAGATTCCGAAGAGTTTGATAGGTTTTATCACCCACCATAGGAATTTTTTTAACTGAAAGCGGTGCTAGGAATTCCTTTTCAAATCCCGAATCTATTTTTAATTGATTGTTGGGTTTCGCTTCGTTAGTGGCTACTTTAGAAACTATTTTGTTTGCTGAAAGTCCGAAGGAAATGGGTAATCCGGTTTCACGAATAATCTTTTTACGCAATTCTGACGAATATTTATAACAGCCAAAAAAGCGATCCATTCCAGTGAGATCTGCATAGAATTCATCGATGCTTGATTTTTCAAAGAGCGGAACATCTTTTCTTATTATATCGGTTACATCATTAGAATATTTGGTGTAAGTACTTGCATCTCCCCTGATAATAGTAGCCTCCGGGCATAATTGTTTGGCGAGTTTCATAGACATTCCAGAATGCACCCCAAATGCTCTGGTTTCATAACTGCAGGCTGCTACAACTCCACGGTCGCTGGTGCCTCCCACTAATAAGGGTCTATGCTGTAAACGCGTATCTATTAGGCGTTCTACAGAAACATAGAAGGTGTCTAGATCCAGATGTAATACCGTTTTCGCCATTTTTATATGCATTCCATCTTAATAAGGAATGATTACAAAATTATGGAATAATTCCAATATATTGGAATAATTCCAATGTTAAAACTGGAAGATTTTGATCTTTAATAGAAGACCTAATGGAATTAGGCACTAGCAGAAATTTGAAAGAATAAATTCCCTGTTATAAATCTAATAATGAGAATAGGGGATTGTAAAAAGAAAAACCCCCAAGGAATACCTTGAGGGTTTTTATAAAAAAGAAATAAATATTACATGTTTTCCAACTGTGCTTCAACTTCAGCTTTAGTTCCTCTGTAGGTTTTTACTTTTACATCTGTTTTACCATTTTCAATAGTAGTAGTTCTAACCTCTGCTGCAGTTTCATCTCCTTCAGTGGTCATTCTAATTTCCACTTCTTTAGTTACAGGATTTTCCTGGTCAGTAAGATTTATTATTTCGGTACTTTCAGCTGAATAATTAACATCATCAAGCGTGTGTCCTCCTAATATTGGAGCGATCACCAATCCAATTAAACATGTAAGCTTAATAAGGATGTTCATAGATGGTCCAGAAGTATCCTTAAACGGATCTCCTACAGTATCACCAGTTACGGCAGCTTTATGAGCATCAGATCCTTTATAGGTCATTTCACCATTAATCAATACACCTGCTTCAAAAGATTTTTTAGCATTATCCCAAGCACCACCTGCGTTGTTCTGGAAAATAGCCCAAAGAACTCCACTTACGGTAACTCCAGCCATATAGCCTCCTAACATTTCAGCAATTGCCAAATTATTCATTCCGAAGATCATAGGGACAAAAGCGATCGCTAAAGGAAAACCTATAGTTAATAAACCTGGAAGCATCATTTCTCTTAAAGACGCTTCGGTAGAGATCGCCACACATTTATCATATTGTGGTTTTCCAGTTCCTTCCATAATTCCAGGAATCTCTCTAAACTGTCTACGTACTTCCTGCACCATTTCCATAGCTGCTTTTCCAACTGCATTCATTGCTAAAGCAGAAAATACAACGGGAACCATTCCTCCAACAAATAACATTGCTAAAACAGGAGCTTTAAAAATATTGATCCCTTCAATCCCAGTAAAGGTTACATAGGCTGCAAATAGAGCTAAAGAGGTTAATGCTGCAGATGCAATTGCAAAACCTTTACCTGTTGCGGCAGTTGTATTTCCTACAGAATCCAAGATGTCTGTTCGTTCTCTTACTATTGGTTCTTGTTCACTCATTTCGGCAATACCACCTGCATTGTCAGATATAGGACCGAAGGCATCAATAGCTAATTGCATAGCGGTTGTAGCCATCATTGCTGAAGCGGCTAATGCAACTCCATAAAATCCTGCGAAAGCATAAGAAGACCAGATAGCAGCTGCAAATAATAAAACTGAAGGAAAAGTAGAGATCATCCCTGTTGCTAAACCTGCAATAATATTGGTTCCTGCACCAGTACTAGATTGTTGTACGATCTTAAGAATTGGTTTTTTACCTAATCCTGTATAATATTCTGTTACTGAAGAAATTGCTCCTCCAACAATAAGTCCTATGATGGTAGCTCCAAATACGCGCATTGAAGAAATTTCTTTTAAGCCTTCACCAAAGAATTCCATTTGCATAGTTGCCGGAAGCATCCATTTTACCAATAAATAACATGTTATTGCTACTAAGGCTATAGACACCCAATTCCCGATGTTCAAGGCACGCATAACTTGGTCTTCCTTAGCATCGTTACTGCTTATTTTAACTAGCATGGTTCCAATCATAGAAATGATAATTCCTGCACCAGCAATCGCCATTGGTAATAATACCGGGCCAATTCCGCCAAAAACATCATTGATATTTCCACCCATATCCTTGATCACATAATTCCCAAGGACCATTGCTGCTAAAACGGTTGCAACATAAGAACCAAAAAGATCGGCGCCCATTCCGGCAACATCACCAACGTTGTCTCCAACGTTATCTGCAATAGTTGCTGGGTTTCTAGGATCGTCTTCAGGAATACCTGCTTCCACTTTTCCAACTAGATCTGCTCCCACATCGGCAGCTTTTGTGTAAATTCCTCCTCCAACTCGCGCAAATAAAGCGATAGATTCAGCTCCAAGAGAGAATCCAGCAAGTGTTTCTAATACAATAGTCATGTCCAAGGTATTTGTCCATTCACTACCCATAAAGTACCAAAAGAAAAAGATAAAGAAACTTGTTAAACCTAATACAGCCAAACCTGCAACCCCAAGACCCATTACGGTTCCACCGCCAAAAGAAACTTTTAATGCATTTGGTAAACTTGTTTTGGCAGCTTGTGTAGTTCTAACGTTTGTCTTTGTTGCTATTTTCATTCCCATATTTCCTGCCAAGGCTGAGAAAAATGCTCCAAAAATAAAAGCGATCACAATTAACCAGTGTGTAGTGGGTACTACAAAAGAAACTACTGCAAGTGCAACACTCACAATAACTACAAAAATGGCAAGTAATTTATATTCGGCATTTAGAAAGGCTAGTGCGCCTTCATAAATATGGTCTGAAATTTCTTTCATTTTTCCGTCACCGGCGTCTTGTTTCAAGACCCAAGACCTTTTCATCCACATGTATAATAGACCAATTATGGCCAGAACAATTGGGGCATAGATAATCATTGATTCCATAGAGAAAGTTAAAAATTAGTTAATGTCTGCTAATGTAGTTAAATCAATGATAAATAAAAAAGCGATAACTTTTTAGAGTTATCGCTTTTAATTATTCAATATTTATAAGAAAATAATTCGATTATATCCCGAATCTCTCTTTATCTCCTTCATAATTCTTATATCTCTCGATACATTGTTTGATGATCTCTTTAGCTTCATCGGCATTTCCCCATCCACCAACATCTACTTTCTTTTTCTCAAGGTCTTTGTATACTTTAAAGAAATGTTCGATCTCTTTTAATAAGTGACCATTCACATCGTCAAGATCATTTAATCTATTCCAGATAGGATCTGAAACTGGTACACAGATAATTTTTTCATCTGGTCCTTTTTCATCTGCCATATGGAAAACTCCAATTGGCTTTACTTCCATTACAATCCCGGGAAAAGTAGGCTCTGCTACTAATACCAATACATCTAAAGGATCACTATCCAATGCTAATGTGTTTGGAATAAATCCGTAATCTGCAGGGTACATCATAGAAGAAAAGATCATTCGGTCGTACCGAACTTTCTTCAATTCAAAATCATACTCATATTTGTTTCTACTCCCTTTTGGGATCTCTATCAATACATCAAAAGTCTCTGACATTGTCTTTCTTTTTTATTCAAATTTTTCAGGCGGCAAATATAGTAATTTATCCTCTTAAAGAGCATATTAAAAATGAAAACCAAATGAAGCAGTAACCCCAAACGATCTTGCATCTTCATTATCGAAATAGTTTCCTCTAAAATGAGCATCTATTCTCAGGAACTTAAAAATATTCCCAACACCTACACTATATTCCCAATAAGGTTCAGAATCTGGCGCAATTAGCGGTAATCCAGAAGCGTCTATATTTTTATTCTTTTCTGAAATTTCTCCATAGACTCCACGAATTCCAATGATCTCCCTTAAATTAAGATCACGAAGTCCCGGAATCCTAGAAAATAATCTTCCATTGAAGTTGTGTTCCAAATGTGCTGCTAAATAAGTATCTGTAACAAATTCGTAGAAATTCAGCAGAGAAAAAGTGTTGTATAAAGCGAAATAGGTTTGATTTCCAGGTACTACGCTCAATAGCCCCAGCGGAACTTCGCCAAAGGTTTTTCCTGCTTCTAGACTAACATTCGATCTTCCAAAACCACCTACTAATAACGGCTGATTGTAAAAGAATTGGATCTTTTTATAATTAAAATCACTTTCAAAAATATCTTTTACTCCCAGGCTATAATTCAAGAAAAATGTTGGGAAATCACCTCCATTAATAATATTTCTGTCTACGCCATAACCAGTGGTTTCTCGTCCTGGAGTATAAGTGAAAATTGTGGAAATTTCGGATTGATTTATTTCTGAATCTATTTGTGTAAGCGCATCATCTGTGTAAAAATCCAAACTAAAAGTTGGTGATGCTGGCTTTAGGATCCTGTAAGATCCAGCTAGTCTAAAAGTGAAATTTTTAATGGGCTCAATTTCTAGGCTTACTACAGATAGGTTAATTGAACTTAACTTATCGTTATCTCCTACATTAATCAAAGAGGAGGAAGCTAAGCTTCTACCAAGCACATCGGTAGTATTGGTGAGACTGGTTCCCAACTGCTCTATATCGCTTCTGTTCCCTGCTGAAGCAATTATCCTCATTTTTTTGTCTAACAATACTTTACCTGCAATCCCGTATTTAAATTGCTTATCCTTAAAGCCATAAGCGCCATAGCCTTCAATTCTCCATGGGTCATTCTGGTCAAAATAGGTTCTTCCACCTCCTCTAACTCTCCAGCCTTCTACATCATTAAATCCTAATGTGGCATATATAGGCCCGTAATCGAAACCATCGAATTCTATATATCCTGTAGTTAGGGTAGTGGTTAAATTATATAAACGCTTGAAGGCTTTTACATTTTGTAGGGTGTCTAGCATTTTATAAACACCTCGTTCGTCACCATTTAATTCTTCTAGCCGATTCTTTTGCCAAAATTCATCATCCCTATTATAAACTTCTTCCTTAAAATCTATAACTCGGGCATCATAAAATTTCAGTGGTTTTTTATTGTTGAAATTGTAATTGTCGTAAAGTACCGTTCTTTTTCCATAGATCCCTCGTGCAGATTCTTTGTCTCGAAGTGAAAAATCTACCTGAAAAAAGTCTCGAGTAATTAAGAAAATAGAATCGTTTAATACGTCGAATTCTTGTTCTATATAAACGCCTTTTACCCAGTTTACATTGGCATCTTCTGCCATTTCTAGATCGATCTTCTTCACCGCCCAAGTAGTATCATTTACCCAAAAGTCTCCTTTAAAAGTTAATTCGTTTTTTCGCCTTGGATAATATCTTATTCTATAGCACCACTTATCCCCAACAAATGAGCTATCTGTTAGTACATAATTATAATTATTTATCCCAGTTGTAGAAAGCGGACTTATAAAACTCTTGTCGAAAAATTTAAGGTAATTCTCGTAGATGTCTATTTCTGAATAAATATCTTTTACTGTAGAGATTAAGATCTGATTATTACTGAAGCCGGAATTCTTATTCCCTAGAAGTTCTTCTTTAATTTTACCTGATTTTTTATCTCCATATATTTTAGAAACAGCTTCATTCAGAAAAATAGGTAAATAGGTTTTTCCGGTAACTCTATTGGTATCCAGATCTTTAAATATAAATTCCATTCCATTAAAAATGGGACTTTTAATTAAAGCGCTATCTATTTTATTAAGATCGAATTCCAGTTTTTCATATTTCCTGTATTCGTATTGATCGAATTGCTTTACACCATTCTGTCGTTTGTTCTCCCAGACCTTTCTAAGAATATCCAAAGCAGGATTATTGGTTTTGGAAGTTTTTCCTTGATAGATCATCACCTCACCCAAAGATTCGGTCATTTCTTTTAAAACGATCTTAAGATTCAAATTATCTCCTTTATCAAGGGGTACTAGCAAAGTCTCATATCCAACATAGGAGAATTCTACATTAGGTTGATCTATCTCAGATTTTATATAGAAATCACCGGTCTCGGAAGTGGTGATACCTTCAGAAGAACTTAAAAATATAACATTCGCAAAAGGGATAGGAGTACCTTTCTCATCTACAACAGTTCCGCTAATTCTGGTTTGTGACCATCCTTGAAAAAAAGTTAATAAAATACAGGTAAATAAAAGGCTATGTTTCATATTTGGGCACAAAAAAAGCTTCACCCTTAAGATGAAGCTTCAAAGATAAGTCTATAAGGTTATTTGTAAAGCACCTTTTTCACAGCTTTAACAACATCTTCACTATTCGGTAACCAGTTCTTTAAAAGTTCTGGAGAATAAGGAGCTGGAGTATCTGCGGTATTGATCTTTATAATAGGAGCATCCAAGTAATCGAATGCATTTTCTTGAACTTTATAGGTGATCTCTGTAGCAACATTTCCAAATGGCCATGCTTCTTCCAAGATCACTAATCTATTTGTTTTTTTAACCGACTTATATATTGCCTCATAATCCAAGGGTCTTACGGTACGTAAGTCAATAATCTCACAAGAGATTCCATCTTTTTCTAATTCATCTGCCGCTTTGTAAGCTTCCTTGATGATCTTTCCAAAAGATACAATAGTAACGTCTGTTCCTTCTCTTTTAATATCTGCAACTCCAATTGGAATTATATAATCTTCTTCTGGCACTTCTCCTTTATCTCCGTACATCTGCTCGCTTTCCATGAAGATCACAGGATCATCATCACGAATTGCCGCTTTTAGTAGGCCTTTTGCATCGTAAGGATTGGAAGGTACAATTACCTTTAAACCTGGACAGTTTGCAAACCAGCTTTCAAAAGCTTGAGAGTGAGTTGCAGCTAATTGTCCTGCAGAACCTGTTGGTCCTCTAAAAACGATAGGAATATTGAATTGCCCACCACTCATCTGGCGCATTTTCGCAGCGTTGTTGATAATTTGATCTATTCCTACAAGTGCGAAGTTGAAGGTCATAAACTCTATAATAGGTCTATTTCCATTCATTGCACTTCCAATTCCAATTCCGGAGAAACCAAGTTCAGAAATAGGAGTATCTATCACTCGCTCTGGTCCAAATTCATCCAACATTCCTTTAGATGCTTTATAAGCACCATTATATTCCGCCACTTCTTCACCCATAAGGTAGATAGTATCGTCCTTGCGCATCTCCTCGCTCATGGCCTGCTGAATCGCTTCTCTGAATTGAATTGTTTTCATTCTATATGTCTATACTGTTAAATGTATCGCTTTGAAAAAACAAAAATAGTAATTCGTAAAAGTTTATAGCGCATCTAACTGCTAAAATATTTGTTATGCGTGCATAGTAAATTCTGTATAAATTTCCCTATCTTCGTGATCACGATAAAAAAATTATTTAAAAAGAAAATATAGATGAAAATATTAGTGTGTATAAGTCACGTACCGGACACTACTTCGAAGATTAACTTTACAGATAATAATACTCAGTTTGATACCAATGGAGTACAGTTTGTAATTAATCCGAATGATGAATTTGGTCTTACCCGTGCAATGTGGTTCAAAGAAAAACAAGGAGCAACTGTAGATGTAATAAATGTAGGAGGTCCTGAGACCGAGCCTACTTTGCGTAAAGCTTTGGCTATTGGTGCAGATAATGCAATTAGAGTGAACACTCCTGCTACAGACGGTTTCCAAGTTGCTAAACAACTGGCGAACGTTGCAAAAGAAGGTGAATATGATCTTATTATTGCAGGACGTGAGTCTATAGATTACAACGGAGGGATGGTTCCTGGAATGTTAGCTGCATTGTTAAAAGCTAATTTTGTAAACACCTGTATCGGACTTGAAATCGAAGGAACCGAAGCGAAAGCGGTTAGAGAAATTGACGGTGGAAAAGAAAGTGTTACTGCTCAACTACCATTGGTTATTGGTGGACAAAAAGGTTTGGTTGAAGAAAGTGATCTAAGAATTCCAAATATGAGAGGAATTATGATGGCTAGAAAGAAACCTTTAAATGTTGTAGAGCCTGTAGATGTTACAGCTCAAACTGAAATTGAAAAATTTGAAAAACCTGATCCTAAAGGTGCTGTTAAATTAATAGATTCGGATAATTTAGATGAATTGATCCAATTACTTCATACAGAAGCTAAAGTGATCTAGTTACATATGAAGGCTTCAAAAAGGCCGAAATGACGTAAAGAATTTAATATCCACAACAAATAAAAATAAAAAACATGTCAGTTTTAGTTTATATAGAATCAGAAGAAGGGAAGTTTAAAAAGGCAGCCTTAGAAGTAGCTTCTTATGCAAAAGAAGTTGCCCAAATGCTTGGAACTACTGTAACAGGTGTAACATTTAATGCTGAAGATGTTTCGGAACTTGGAACTTACGGAGTAGACAAGGTTTTGAAGATCAATAATTCAAAATTAAAAGATTTTAATGCTGAAGCTTATGCCGATGCATTAAAGCAAGCAGCAGATAAAGAAGCATCTAAAGTGGTAGTTGTAAGTCAGAGTGCGAACAGCAAATATGTAGCACCTCTTTTGGCAGTGCATTTAAATGCGGGATATGCTTCTAACGTAGTTTCTATTCCAGAAAGTGCTAGCCCTTTTGTTGTGAAAAGAACAGCTTTTACAAATAAAGCATTCAATTTCACGAAAATAAGTACAGATATTAAGGTAATAGGAGTTTCTAAAAATGCCTTCGGTTTAAAAGAAACTGAAGGAGCAGCAACTGCTGAAGATTTTTCTCCAAATTTATCTGAAGAAGATTTTTCAGTAAATGTTACCAACGTAGATAAAGCAAAAGATAAAGTGACTATTGCAGATGCAGAGATCGTGGTTTCTGGTGGTAGAGGGCTTAAAGGTCCAGAAAACTGGGGAATGATCGAAGATCTTGCTGAAACATTAGGTGCTGCAACAGCATGTTCTAAGCCAGTGAGTGATATGGGCTGGAGACCTCATAGTGAGCACGTTGGGCAAACAGGGAAGCCTGTTGCTTCAAACTTATATATAGCAATTGGAATTTCTGGTGCTATCCAACATTTGGCAGGGATTAACTCTTCTAAAGTAAAAGTTGTTATCAATAATGATCCCGAAGCCCCGTTTTTTAAGGCTGCAGATTATGGAGTTGTTGGTGATGCCTTCGAAATTGTACCGAAGCTAAATGAAAAACTAAAAGAATTTAAAGCTAAAAACGCATAATTTTTTTAACTTGCGAGCATTAAAAGGGCTTTCTAAATCTGGTATTTTGTCCTTATTTAGAAAGCCCTTTTCAATTATTGGTATATGAGCCTAATACGCCTTAATATAAAAGGAATATCTTACAGTCAAACCCAAAACGGCGCCTACGCACTTATTTTAAGTGAAGTAGGTGGGGATAGAAAACTTCCCATCGTTATTGGAGCCTTTGAGGCACAGTCTATAGCCATTGCGCTAGAAAAGGAAATTAAACCTCCGAGACCCCTTACTCACGATCTATTCAAGAATTTTTGCGACAGATATGCGATCAATATTAAACAAGTGATCATTCACAAGTTGGTGGATGGTGTGTTTTATTCTAGCTTAATTTGTGAAAGAGATAAAATTGAAGAGGTTATAGATGCCCGTACTAGTGATGCTATTGCTTTGGCCTTAAGATTTGATGCCCCAATTTTTACTTATAAAAACATCTTGGATAAAGCAGGAATATTTTTGAAAGGAGAATCTGGATCCTTAACTCCATCTACCGCAAAAGAACAGGCAGAAATAGATGATATACTTGCGGAAAATGTTGAATCTGAAGGTTCAGATTATAAAAAAATGTCCTTGATTGAACTTGAAGATCTACTCTCTCAGGCAGTTAAAAGCGAAGATTATGAAAAGGCAGCCAGAATTAGAGATGAGATTTCCAAAAGAAAATAAGTAGTTATTTATGAAGAAATACTGGTGTTGCCTGTTCTTTGTTTTATTCGGAATTATTACCGCCCATTCCCAAACAATTTCAAAATCCTGGACTTTTCAGTCTGTAAAAGATAGTACTCAAACTCTTTCTGGGTTTGCATCTGAAGATAAAATGACCCT
>JAGXIK010000066.1 GCA_024635715.1 Gillisia sp. | reverse complement strand
TGTCATTTCCTCTGAAAATGAGTCTTGTATTTGTATCTTGTGATCTGATTTCTATAAAAATTAAATTTTAATTATGAGTATAATAATAAACATTCACGCCCGTCAAATTTTTGATTCACGTGGAAACCCAACTGTAGAAGTAGATGTATTAACTGAAAATGGTATGCTTGGAAGAGCCGCTGTTCCATCTGGAGCATCAACAGGCGAGCATGAAGCAGTAGAGCTTCGTGATGGAGGAAAAGCATATATGGGGAAAGGTGTTTCCAAAGCAGTTGATAATGTGAATAAAATTATTGCTGAAGAACTTCTGGGATTCTCAATTTTCGATCAGAATCTTATAGATAAGGTGATGATAGAAATAGATGGGACTCCAAATAAATCAAATTTAGGAGCTAATGCAATTTTAGGTGTTTCATTGGCGGTGGCAAAAGCAGCTGCTCAAGAACTTGGTTTGCCTTTATACAGATATATTGGAGGGGTAAGTGCAAATACGCTTCCTGTTCCTATGATGAATATAATTAACGGTGGTTCCCATAGTGATGCGCCAATTGCATTTCAGGAATTTATGGTAATGCCTGTGAAAGCAAAAAGTTTTACTCATGCCATGCAAATGGGATCAGAGATCTTTCATCATTTAAAAAAGGTGTTGCATGATAGAGGCTTAAGTACTGCAGTAGGAGATGAAGGGGGGTTTGCGCCAACTTTAGACGGAACTGAAGATGCTTTAGAAACTATTTTACTAGCAATAAAAAATGCTGGTTATAAAGGAGGAGATGATGTTATGATCGCTTTAGATTGTGCTGCAGCCGAATTTTACGTGAATGGTAAATACGATTATACGAAATTTGAAGGAGAGCAAGGTAAAATTAGAACTAGTGAAGAGCAAGCTTCTTATCTAACAGAACTTTCAGAAAAATATCCAATTATTTCTATCGAGGATGGAATGGATGAAAACGACTGGGAAGGATGGAAGTCTTTAACAGAGAAATGTGGAGATAAAGTTCAATTAGTAGGAGATGATCTTTTTGTGACTAACGTAGAGCGTTTATCAAGAGGGATCAAAGAAGGAATTGCAAATTCTATTTTAATTAAAGTAAACCAAATTGGAACTTTAACCGAAACTATCGCAACGGTAAATATGGCTAAAAATGCTGGGTACACTTGCGTGATGTCACATAGATCTGGAGAAACTGAAGATAATACTATTGCAGATCTTGCAGTAGCATTAAATACAGGTCAAATTAAAACAGGATCGGCTTCAAGAAGTGATAGAATGGCAAAATACAATCAATTATTAAGGATTGAAGAAGAGCTGGAAAGTGTAGCTTATTATCCTCAAATGAATGCGTTTAAGATCTAATTGATTTATATATTATTAAATAAAAACCCTTTCTATTATGGAAAGGGTTTTTTTATTGCTCTTTTTTCTTAAAAAGCTGCCAAAGTTCTCTATTAAGTGAGAAATTCCCCTTGGAATAGGCGTTTTTTTATGTGCATATTTTGTATTTTAGCAGTCCGAAAAATTAATCAGAAAAAGTTTTAGAATATATGTCAAAAGTCGCTACGTTAGAGATAGATGGAAAGAAATACGAATTCCCAATTACTATAGGAACAGAAAATGAGGTTGCAATAGACATCAAAACCCTTAGGGGTGATGCTGGTGTAATCACTTTAGATCCTGGATTTAAGAATACAGGAAGTTGTGAAAGTGCAATTACTTTTCTAGATGGAGAAAAAGGAATCTTAAGATACAGAGGATATTCTATAGAAGAATTAGCAGAAAAAGCTGACTTTTTGGAAGTGGTGTTTTTATTGATTTTCGGGGAATTACCAAATAAAGATGAACTAGGTAAATTCAAAGATGATATTAAGGCTCAAAGTGAAGTGAACCTTGATATGAAAAAGGTGATTAAAGGTTTTCCTTCTACAGCACACCCAATGGGAATGCTTTCTTCTTTAACGAGTGCTCTTATTGCTTTCAATCCAAAGTCTGTAAATGTAGATTCTGAAGAAGATATGTACAAGGCGATTGTTAAGATCTTGGCTAAATTTCCAACACTTGCTGCTTGGACTTTAAGAAGAAGAAACGACCAGCCACTAGAGAATAGAGATAATAACTTAGGTTATGTAGAGAGCTTATTGAAAATGATGTTTCAAAAGCCAGGTGAAGAATATAAACTAAATGATAAATTAGTTGCTGCCTTAGACAGTTTGTTGATCTTACATGCAGATCATGAACAGAACTGTTCTACTTCAACAGTAAGAATAGTAGGTTCTTCTCAAGCAGGATTATTTGCATCAATTTCTGCAGGAGTTTCTGCATTATGGGGACCACTTCATGGTGGAGCTAACCAAGCGGTTATCGAAATGTTAGAAGAGATCAAAGCTGATGGTGGAGATACTTCTAAATTCATAGCGAAAGCAAAAGACAAAGAAGATCCATTTAGATTAATGGGCTTTGGTCATAGAGTTTATAAGAATTTTGATCCAAGAGCTAAGATCATTAAGAAAGCAGCAGATGAAGTACTTGCAGAATTAGGAGTTGAAGATCCAATTCTTGATATCGCTAAAAGTCTTGAAAAAGCAGCTTTAGAAGATGAATATTTTGTAGAACGTAAATTATATCCTAACGTAGATTTCTATTCAGGAATTATTTACCGCGCAATGGGAATTCCAACAGAAATGTTTACAGTAATGTTTGCTGTAGGGAGATTGCCAGGATGGATCGCTCAATGGAGAGAAATGAGATTAGGAAAGGAACCAATTGGAAGACCACGTCAAGTATATATTGGTGAAGGTTTAAGAGGTTTCAAAGATATTGATAATAGATAATACCTTGAAATTCATAATTTTTAAAAAGCTTCATTTAACAGTGGAGCTTTTTTTATATTTGCACAAAAGAACCCAAAATGCTAAAACTGAATATTAAAAGTGAGACTTCCCCTTTGAAAGCGGTGGTATTAGGTACGGCTATAAGCAATGGAGGAACACCCGAATATAAAGACGCTTACGATCCAAAGTCGGCAGAACATATCAAGGCTGGTACGTATCCATTAGAAGAAGATATGGTTAAGGAGATGGAAGCGGTAGCTGCTGTATTCGAAAAATATAATGTAAAAGTATTTAGGCCGAAGATCATTGAGAATTACAACCAGATCTTTACAAGAGATATTGCGTTTGTTATAGATGATAAGTTTGTGAAGGCAAATATTTTACCAGATAGAGATGAAGAGATTGAAGCCATTAATCATGTGCTAAGTCAGATAGACCCAGATAAGATCTTGACCATGCCAGAATCGGCACATATGGAAGGTGGAGATGTAATGCCATATAAAGATTACCTTTTGGTAGGCACTTACAAGGGTGAAGATTATAAAGACTTTATTACTGCGAGAACAAATTTGAAAGGAGTAAAGGCTCTTCAGGAACTTTTTCCAAATAGAAAAGTGGTTTCTTTTAGTTTAAGAAAGTCCAATACAGAGGCAAGAGATAATGCACTTCATTTAGATTGTTGTTTTCAGCCAGTTGGGAAGGATAAAGCGATTATATATAAAGATGGTTTCTTAATTGAAGAAGAATATAATTGGTTGGTAAATCTCTTCGGAAAAGAAAACATTTTTGAAATCACTCGTGATGAGATGTTTAATATGAACTCGAATGTCTTTTCAATTTCTGAAGACGTGGTGATCTCTGAAAAGAATTTCAAAAGATTAAATACATGGTTGAGAGAACAAGGAATTACAGTAGAAGAAGTTCCTTATGCTGAAATTTCTAAGCAAGAAGGATTGCTTAGATGTACTACTTTACCATTAATAAGAGAATAAAAATTTCATGGAACAAATAACAAATACAATTTTAATGGTTCGCCCGGTGAACTTTAGAATGAATGAAGAAACTGCAGTTAATAATTATTTTCAAGAAGAACTCCAGTTAAAGAATGAAGAGATCAACGCAAAAGCTCAAAATGAATTTGATGCTTTTGTAAATAAGTTGAAGGCTGTAGGAGTAAATGTTGTTGTTGTAGATGATAAAAAAGAATTAGATACTCCAGATTCTATTTTCCCTAATAACTGGGTTTCCTTTCACCAAGATGGGAAAGCTGCTGTATATCCAATGTTTGCTGAAAACAGACGAAGAGAACGCAGGATGGAATTTTTTGAAGTTTTAGAATCTCAAGGTTTTAAAATTTCGGATGTCGTTGATTATACTGAAGCTGAAGATGAAAAGGTATATTTAGAAGGAACAGGAGTTTTAATCCTGGATAGAATAAATAGAAAAGTCTACTGCGCACTTTCTGTGAGAGCAAATGAAGAATTGCTTATTGAATTTTGTGAGGATTTTGAATATTCTCCAATTATTTTCAATGCTTTTCAAGATGTAGATGGTAAAAGACTACCAATATATCATACTAATGTAATGATGTGTGTTGCTGAAGAGTTTGCAATAATTTGTGCAGATTGTATAGACGATACCAAGCAGCGTAAGAGTGTCTTGAAACATCTAAAGCAAGATGGAAAAGAAGTAATTACTATTACTGAAGAGCAAATGCATCAGTTTGCAGGGAATATGTTACAGGTAAAAGGAAAAGGAGATAAAAAGTATTTGGTAATGAGCACTACTGCTCATAAAAGCTTAAATTCTTCTCAAATTAGAGCTATAGAAAAACATTGTGAGATATTAAGCGCAGATCTTGATACCATAGAAACTTGTGGAGGCGGAAGTGCCCGCTGCATGATGGCTGAAGTATTTTTGCCTAAGGCTTAAACTGGTCTAAATCTTTCAAAAAAACAACCTGTAGAGTTTAAAAGTTCTATAGGTTGTTTTTTTTATGACTTTTTGAAAAGGGTACGTGTCAATAAGATCATTACAATTAAGCTGAAGAAGGCAAATGGGAGAGAGCCAATAATAAGAAATTTCTGCATTGCCGTTAGTACATTACTGTCTGGCTTAATATTCCCTAAAATTATAATTGCTTCAGAAAAGATTAGAATAATAATAGCCCAGATCAATCGGTATCTTCTTTTTGGGTTTTCACTTCCCTTGGAAGTAAACATGCTAAGTACATAAATTGCAGAATCTACTGAAGTTACTAGAAAGCTAATAAGCAATATAACCGTTAAAATATTTGTGAAAATAGCTAATGGATAATTGGAGAAGAACACAAAAAGAGACGTAAATACATTTCCAAATTCATTTTGATAGGTTCCCCATTGTTCTATTAGGTTGAATGCCGATGTTCCAAAAACACTAAACCAAAGAAAAGTACCTAAAGAAGGAATTAGTAAAACCCCTAAAATAATTTCTCTTATGGTTCGTCCTTTGGAAATTCTTGCGATGAATATTCCTGTAAATGGAGCCCAGGCAAGCCAGAATGCCCAATAATAGTAAGTCCAGTCTGTTAAGAATTCTTTTCCCGGATCGTAATTGCCAAGAGCCAAACTTAATGGAACAAAATCTATAATATAGTGGTATGTGGCTGTCAGGAAGTTTTCTAGGATTAATAATATATCCCCTTGAAGAAACACGAAAAGCAACAAAACGATGGTGAGATAAATATTCCAATTAGATAACCTCTTAATCCCTTTGTCTATCCCAACCCAAGCTGATAAAAATGCTACTGAACAGATTATGAATACCAGAAATAAAGTGAGCGCCAAATTGCCAGCATCTTGATCTAATAAATGACCTACTCCTCCTTCAATTTGAGTTGTTCCTAAACCAATAGCAGCAACCAAACCTGCCACTGTAGTTAGAATGGTTAAAAGATCTATCCCGGATGGAAGAAATTTAATTCGTTTAAAATAATGTAAACTAGTGCCTAGTCTTATATTCCTGTTTTTTACAAAGAGGGAGTGACCAACAAGAATAGCAAACATGGCATAAAAAGCCCAAGCGGTAAATCCCCATTGGTAAAAAGTATATTCTAAAGCGATTATTTCATTAGATTGCCCAGTTTTTATAGGTGGGTTAAGTAGCATATAAACTGGTTCTTGCACGCCTCTTAATAAAATTCCAGCTCCCATTCCGGCACTGTAGAGCATCGCAATCCAAGACCATCTATTAAATTCTGGTGGTGCATCCCCCAAACGTTGTTTTCCAACTTTAGTAAATGCTAAAATGAGTAAGAAAACTACACATAACAACCCGAGCCAAAGATAAAAGCTACCAAACCATTCTCTTACCCACAAGCTTCCATTTTCTATGAGAACATAAAATGTCTCTGTAAATAAGAAAATATAGATTGCTATAAAAAGTAATAGAAAAGCAGACACACTTAGAAGCAGATTTTTTAGAATGTGTGATAAAAGTGTTTTCAATAGGGCTTTTAAAATTTATTGTTAGTCCGTAAAAGTCTTCTAAACTTAAAAAGGACGTCATTCTGTCCCAATCCTTAGGGAGTTTCAGAATCTCATTTCAAGGTAAATTTAATAATATTGAGACCCTGAAATAAATTCAGGGTGACGAAAGAACAATTAGTAGAAAAAACAGATATACATAAAATCAATTATCCCTTTGCTATTTTATTCAGCATTCCTTCAAAAATAAAGTAATGAAAGGGCAACATAGTATACCAGTATAATCTTCCCCATAGTCCTCTTGGTCTAAAGGTGGCAGTTTGATGCAGTATATTATCTTCATCGATTTCAAATTCTAACCAAGCTTCACCAGGCACCTTCATTTCAGCAAATAGTAACAATCTCCTTTTCTCCTTATCGGCTAACAAAACCCGCCAAAAATCTAATGAGTCTCCAGAAGCAATTTCAGATGCGTTAGTTCTCCCGCGTCTTAATCCAACTCCACCAAAAAGTTTATCGAAATATCCCCGAAATTTCCATAGCCAATTGCCATAATACCAACCTGTAGTGCCACCAATAGCCCAAATACGATCTAATACGGCTTCTGGGTTATCAACTTTTATAGACTGGGCATCTTTTAAACACCCAAAGGTAGGGACTTGGATATATTTGTTGAGGTCTTTTCTAAATCTTCCACTGCTCAAAGAATCTTTCCAGCTAGAGACCACTTGGTTTTGTTCTATTTTATAAAAAGCAAGCTTGATAGCCTCTTTATAAGAAATAGGCTCGATGTCTAAAATTTCTTGTAATCTTTTGTCATTGGTGATCACCTCTACCTTCATACTGTCCACAAGATTTTGTGCAAGTTTGTAAGATGTTGATGTTACAAAATATAGCCAATAAGATGATATTTTGGGCGATAGGAAGGGGACGTCTATTATATAAAGATTAAGACCTCTTATTTCCGCGTACTGTTTCATCATTTGTTTATAGGAAATAATGTCTGGTCCACCAATATCAAAAGATTCATTATAAGCTTTTTCCATGCCTATAACCCCGGTCAAGAATTGTAGCACATCTCTTATAGCTATCGGCTGGCATTTTGTTTTTACCCAACTAGGAGTAACCATTAAGGGTAGTTTTTCACAGAGATCTCTAATTATTTCGAAAGATGAACTTCCTGAACCAACTATAATTGCTGCTCTTAATACGGTTGTATTAAAGTTTCCCGTATAAAGTATTTCTTCAACTTTTTTTCTAGACTTTAAGTGTTTGGATAGTTCTTCGGTATTTATAATTCCACTTAGATAAATAACTTGATTGACGCTAGTACCGGCCATTATCTCATTAAAAGTTGTTGCCGCTTTTGCTTCTTGGCTATCGAAATCTGTGGTAGAACCAGACATAGAATGTATAAGGTAGTAGGCAATATCAATATTTTTGATTGCCTCTGGAATTTTGGCAGGTTGAAGAAAATCTATTTCTACCACTTCAATTTTATCTAAAAGATCCTTGTTTTGGGAAAATCTTTTTTTGTCTCTAACGGCACAAACTACTTCGTGGCCAAGCTCTAAAAGCTGGGGTAATAATCTAAGTCCTATATAACCATTGGCGCCAGTAAGTAAAATCCTCATTTCAATATTTAATTAGGTTATAATTTAGGAATTAATTGTTTACTTTCACTCTAAACAAACATTAATATAAAATGAATAACACCCTTAAAATTGTTCTATTAATTGTTGGAGTTGTATTAGTAGGTTATGGCTTATACACTCTAGTAACTCCAGAAGTTGCTTTTGAAGCCGGACCACTTAAAGTAGAGGCACAAGGAGATCATACCCAGTCTTATGCCATGATTGGTTTAGGAATTTTGTCTCTTATTGGCGGAATTGCGTTTAATAAGCGATAAAAGCTTAGTTAAAGATCTGGCTTAATACGTTGACCACTGAGGAACTTATGTATTCTATACCTATAGAGATTACTATAAACCCAATGATTCTTGAGATTGCATTTATCCCTGAAGCACCAAGGATCTTTACGATATAATGTGCGCCTTTTAAAACAGCAAAAGTTGCGAGACATGCAGCCAGGATTGCTGCTACGGTGATAACTCTTTCTGCTAAAAATTGATATTCCTGATGCATCCCTATTAATAAAGAAATAGAACCTGGCCCTGCAAGCATAGGAATAGCTAAGGGAGTTAATGAGACCCCTTCCCTTTGATAGGCATCATCTTTAACTCGTTTATCCATTCCCTTGTGTTTAGAAAATGAACCAGTTAAAAGAGCAAAACCAGAACTCACAATTATAAGTCCGCCGGCAATTCTCAATGAATCTATACTTATCCCAAAGAACTGTAGGATATATTTTCCTGAAAAAAAGGAAATTATAAGAATCACCAGAATATTTATACAGGTAAGAAGTGAGGTTTTAGAACGCTCGGCAGGAGAGTCTTCTTGTGTTAATCCTACAAAAATGGGGACGGTTCCCAAAGGGTTCATTACAGAGAATAATGCAGCAAAGACATAAATAAATAATTCCATTTGTTTTTACAGCAAAATTGCTTCGAAGTTGAAACATTTGCGTTACGACTAAATGATGCTTGCATTAAATTAACAAGTTAAAAACAGCTTACTTGTAACCATAATATTACCTGATATCTTCTATCTGCGGAAGTGCATTATCTGCCCTATAGTCTAATATCTTCAGCATGAATTTATGGATTGCAGGACTATCTGCTTTTACCTTTATAAAATAGTGATCTTTATAAACGGAATATTCCTCAGATTTCCCTTTGTAAAGATTTAGTTTATAATACGGAATTATTAAAGCATAAGTTTCTAATAATGATCTAAACATTACAATAATACCTTTGGGTCTTAATTCTATATTACAAATATTAGTATTGATGTCTAATATCAATAAGTTGTGGATTTCTATACTGGTGGAAGTGATTTGTAATTTAGGAGAACCGGTACCTTTGAGTTTTATCCGCTCCATAAGTGTAAATGGTGTTCCAACTTCTTTGTTGATCTTTTCTTTAATCTCTGGCCTATTGTAGCTTATATTCAACAGCATTTTTCTCTTTTTCATAAAGATAGGGATTTGCTTATAAAGCTCTAGAGCTTGCGGCTATTTTCTATTATCTTTGACGCTTGTATTTTAGCCATAAAGAATAAAATTTACGCAGAATGAATATTCAGAATAAAATTGAGCAAAAAGTAAAGGAAGCAATTTCACATCTGCATCAAGTAGATCTGGCGCAAGTAGAATTTCAACCTACTCGTAAGGATTTTGAGGGAGATGTCACGGTAGTAACTTTCCCTATGCTCCGCCAAATTAAAACGAATCCAGTTCAGCTTGGAAATGCCATTGGGGAATATTTAGTTGAAAATGTGGAGGAAATAGTAAGCTTTAATGTAGTTCAAGGCTTTTTGAATATTGTGCTGAGCAATAAATTTTACTTAAACTCTTTTAAAGCTATAGCTAATAATTCCGATTTTGGGAAAGCTGAGGTTAATGAAGATTCTGACAATATTATGGTGGAATACTCTTCACCAAACACAAATAAACCGCTGCATTTAGGACATGTTAGAAATAATTTATTAGGATTCTCTGTTGCAGAAATTTTGAAAGCAAGCGGTAAGCAAGTTTATAAAACACAGATCATAAACGATCGTGGAATTCATATTTGTAAATCCATGTTAGCCTGGGAACGATGGGGAAATGGAGAAACGCCAGAATCTACAGGTTTAAAAGGTGATAAATTGGTAGGGAACTACTACGTGAAGTTCGATAAAGAATATAAAAAGGAAATAACCACACTTATTTCTGAAGGAAAGTCTGAGGAAGAAGCAAAAGCACAAGCTCCGGTTTTAGTCGCAGCACAGGAAATGCTTATTAAATGGGAAGCTGGAGATGATGCAGTGAAAGCACTTTGGGAGAAAATGAATCAATGGGTGTACGATGGTTTTGAAAAGACTTATGAAACCTTAGGAGTAGATTTCGATAAGAATTATTACGAAAGCAACACCTATTTATTAGGTAAAGATGTGGTTGCTGAAGGTCTTGAAAAAGGAGTTTTCTTCAGAAAAGATGATGGCAGTGTGTGGATAGATCTTACTGCAGATGGTTTGGATGAAAAAATCGTTTTAAGAAGTGATGGAACTGCGGTGTACATGACCCAAGATATTGGTACTGCAATACAGCGAGTAAAAGATTTTGATATTGATGGGATGGTTTATACTGTTGGGAATGAACAGGATTATCATTTTAAAGTCTTGTTTTTAATCTTAAGTAAATTAGGCTATGAATGGGCAAATAACTTATATCATTTAAGTTATGGAATGGTGGATCTTCCTTCAGGGAAAATGAAAAGTAGAGAAGGAACGGTGGTAGATGCAGATGATCTTATAGCTCAAATGGGGCAAACAGCTAAATCTATTTCAGAAGAACTAGGAAAGCTAGGAGAATATTCTTCAGAAGAAAAAGAAGAGCTTTATAAGATGATCGGCTTAGGAGCTTTAAAATATTATATTTTAAAGGTAGATCCTAGAAAACGAATCTTGTTTAATCCAGAAGAATCGGTGGATTTTCAAGGGAATACAGGACCTTTTATTCAGTATACCTATGCAAGGATCCAATCTATTTTAAGAAAGGCAAATCTTGATAGTAGCGAGTTGGAACTTCCTGAAGGTTATGAATTACATGAAAAGGAAAAGGAGTTAATAAAGCAATTACAATCATATCCAGATACTATTCAGTTGGCTGCAGAGAATCATAGTCCTGCTTTAATTGCAAATTACACATATGATCTGGTAAAGGAATTCAACTCATTTTATCAGAATGTGACTATTTTAGGAACGCCAGATGAAGTAGAAAAGAATTTTAGAGTGCAGTTATCCAAATCTGTTGGTGATATTATTAAATCGGCATTTGGTTTATTGGGGATACAGGTTCCTGAAAGAATGTAAAAAAAAGATCCGTTCGAAAGAACGGATCTTAATAATTATTAGGTTGAAAAAGTACCTAACTGACTAATTCATCTTTAAGGTTAGGCGTTATTCCCTTGAGTTTTTTCACTAGACTTTACTGCTAGATTATATATAACCAAACCAAAACCTATCTTATTAACGGCATCACCGAGGTTATAAACTACATCTAGGTTTAGACCACCAAAGATACCATCGTACCATCCCGGTGTTCCCGCCATATATCCAATAGGATAAATTGCCCATCCAACAAGTACAAACCAGCATAGTGTCTTATGCGCTGATAGTACCGCGCCTCCAGCATTTTCTGCAATTTTTTTAGCTTTACCAAGCCATATTTCATAAACAATTGCAAAATACGCAATCCCTGAAATAAGCCCCCACAGCCATGCATTTTCTCTGTCTATTGTTTCCCCGATATACCCGGTAACAAGCATAACTACAGAAAAAAGTATTAACTTCCACATCAGGGATTTTTTAGCACCTGCTACCTTCAGAATAAGGAAAAATTCAACGCACATTAAGGGAACGGTAAGCGTCCAATCTATGTAGCGAAAAAATGTTGGTGATTCTGCAAATGCAGCCCAGTAGTCTCTCATGTAAAAATAATGTACTGCAGCAATAAATGTTATTAGTCCCGAAACTAAAATTGAAGTTGACCATTTTTTATCAACCGATCGCATTGATAGGAAGAAAAACGCAGAAGCGGCCATCATAGCCATACACCCAACAAAGAATGTAAATCCTACATAATCCGAAGGATCCATTTTAGAAACCAAAGGTAAAAAGAGCAAAGTTTTCATAGTTTTTATTGTTTTGTTTAATTAAATTTAATTAAAATTAAACAAAAAACTTATTGTTTTTGCGGAATAAATAATTTTATTTATCAAATTTTGCGGTATTATGATGTCAGGCCTACATAGAATACTTTTAGTGATAACCTTATTCAGTTTTTGGTTTATTGGATTTATTGACCATGCTACAGTAAATTATCTGGGTATTTCATTGGTGCTAACAGTAGGACTTATACATGGTGCAAATGATCTTAGGATCATTGGGAAGTTAAATGGCGGCAATAGATCTAGTAAAAAATTTCAGCTTCTTCTATATGTGTTTACGACACTCTTTACCTTTTTTATATTTTATTTGTTCCCGGTAACTGCTCTAATAATTTTTTTATTGTTTAGTTGTTATCATTTTGGAGAACAACATTGGTTAGAAGGTCAAGTTAGGAATTCCGGAATCTTACGTTTTTTTGCCTTTACTTATGGACTTTTAATCATTTCGATGATATTAAAGTTCAATAGTTCAGAAACTATTTTGGTCTTAAAGGATATTACTCATATCGAAATAAGTTCTTCGATACTTAATATCGTATTCTATATTTCAGCATTGATATTTTTGATTTTAACTTATTTATTAAGGTTGGTTTTGTTCCCTAATTTTAACGAGTTCTTTAAGGAGTTTTTCCTGATTTTAATGCTGGGTGTCATTTTTAAGATATCAACCTTGATATGGAGCTTTGCTTTTTATTTTATTGTGTGGCATGCAGTTCCTTCCCTGTATTCTCAAATAAAGGTATTATATCGCAATGGAAAAGGAAATGGGGTTTTGGCGTATTTGAAACATTCAATTTTCTATTGGTTAATATCCCTTGTGGGGCTTATAATTGCTATTTTCTTTTTCAAAGAAAACACAACTTGGATCGTTAGCATATTTTTTCCATTTATCGCTGCCTTGACCATCCCGCATGTTCTGGTGATGTCTAAAATGTTTGAAGAATACGCTTAGAAGAGTATCATTTATTAGGATTGGAATAGTACAAATCAATGCGCTTCAACTAATTGTCTTTTTATTTCACGCAATGGCCTATATTCTAAGTTTAATTAAAACCACAATTAACTTTATAATACCGCAGCACGACCAATTGTATAAAGCCTCTCTGTGAATGGCTGAAAGTAAATAATGTTATAGGTTGCAAGAATCTTTCCTAATTACCGCATTAATTGCTAAATTTGCACAGCCCATTGGGTGTCTCATTGAATAACGATTGAAGGAAAATATATGTTTGATAATTTAAGCGACAAGTTAGATAATGCCTTACACATACTTAAAGGGCATGGGCAAATTACAGAAGTAAACGTTGCAGAGACTTTAAAGGAAGTTAGAAGAGCCTTGGTGGAAGCCGATGTGAATTATAAGATAGCTAAGGAATTTACGAGCACGGTAAAAGAAAAAGCTTTAGGACAAGATGTATTAACTGCATTGAAGCCTGGGCAATTAATGGTGAAATTGGTTAAGGATGAACTTACCCAATTAATGGGAGGTGAAGTAGAAGAGATAGATCTTTCCGGAAATCCTTCTGTAATCTTGATGTCTGGTTTACAGGGTAGCGGTAAAACCACTTTTTCTGGAAAACTGGCTAATTTCTTAAAAACAAAAAAGAATAAGAATCCACTTTTAGTGGCCTGTGATATTTACCGTCCTGCGGCGATCAATCAGTTGCAAATTGTTGGAGAGCAAATAGGAGTTGAGGTTTTTAGTGATGTTGGAAATCAAGATCCTGTTGCTATTTCTAAGGCGGCTATTGCACATGCCAAGCAAAACGGATTTAATGTTGTTATTATAGATACTGCCGGTCGTCTTGCTATAGATGAAGCAATGATGACGGAAATCGCAAATATTCATGCTGCTGTTAAACCAGAAGAGACCTTGTTCGTGGTAGATTCCATGACTGGTCAGGATGCGGTGAATACAGCAAAAGCCTTTAACGATCGTTTGAATTTTGATGGGGTGATCCTTACAAAATTAGATGGAGATACTCGTGGGGGTGCAGCAATCTCTATTAAATCTGTTGTAAATAAGCCAATTAAGTTTATTGGTACCGGTGAGAAAATGGATGCGATAGATGTATTCTATCCTTCTCGTATGGCCGATAGGATCTTAGGAATGGGAGATGTTGTTTCCTTAGTGGAAAGAGCTCAGGAGCAATATGATGAAGAAGAAGCTAGAAAACTTCAGAAAAAGATAGCTAAGGATCAATTTGGGTTTGATGATTTTTTAAAGCAATTGCACCAGATCAAGAAAATGGGTTCTATGAAGGACTTGTTAGGAATGATTCCGGGAGCAGGAAAAATGTTGAAGGATATAGATATTGATGATGATGCTTTTAAACATGTTGAAGCTATTATATATTCTATGACTCCTGCGGAAAGAAGCACACCAACTCTTATCAATTCGGTTAGAAAGAAAAGAATTGCCGGTGGATCTGGAACTTCAGTTCAGCAGGTAAACCAATTATTGAAGCAATTCAACCAGATGGGTAAAATGATGAAGATGATGCAAGGTGGTGGTGGCCAAAAAATGATGCAAATGATGAAGGGGATGAAATAAATCAAGTTTTCAGATGTAAGTATGCAGTAGGCAAATTTAAATAGTTATGAGTTTTAAAACCTTAATTGCTTATCAGAAATCCTTTAATTTAGCAATGGAGATTTTTACCATTTCGAAAACATTTCCTAATGATGAGAAATTTGCTTTAACCTCGCAGATTGTGAGATCGTCGAGAGGAGTGTGTTCATCGATTGCGGAAGCTTATAGAAAGAGAGACTATGTAAAGCATTTTAAAAGTAAGCTTACAGATGCAGATAGTGAAAATTCCGAAACACAATTGTGGTTCGATTTTGCCTTAGCATGTGATTATATTTCTAGTGATGATTATTCCAGATTACAACATAAAAGTGAAGAAGTAGGTAAACTTCTAAACTTTATGATTAATAACCCAGAAAAATTTGGGACCAAAATTTAACTGTAAACTGTCCACTTAGGACTGAAAACTAAATATATGACTCTTCTCGACGGTAAAAAAGTAAGTAACGATATTAAGGATGAGATTGCTGAGGAAGTTCAGCAAATGAAGAATCGGGGAGAAAAAGTGCCACATCTTGCAGCAATTATTGTGGGGAATGATGGTGCAAGTTTAACCTATGTGAATAGCAAGGTAAAAGCTTGTGAACGAGTGGGTTTTGAATCTACTTTAGTGAAATTATCAAGCACAATTAGTGAGACTGAACTTTTAAAAAAGATCAAAGAACTAAATGAAAATCCAGATATCGATGGGTTTATAGTACAATTACCACTTCCTAAACAAATAGATACTCAAAAAGTATTACTAAGCGTGAATCCCGATAAGGATGTAGACGGTTTTCATCCTATGAATTTTGGAAAAATGGCATTGGATATGACTAGTTTTATTCCTGCTACCCCATTTGGAATTATTGAGTTACTTGAGCGTTATAATGTAGAGACTAAAGGAAAGCATACCGTAGTAATTGGGCGTAGCCATATTGTAGGTAGACCAATGAGCATCTTAATGGGAAGAAAAGGATTCCCTGGTAACTCTACAGTTACGGTAACGCACAGCTATACAAAGAACATTACTCAAATCACTTCACAAGCAGATATTATTATCACAGCTTTAGGGAATCCAGAATTTTTGAAAGCAGAAATGGTGAAAGATGATGTAGTTATCATAGATGTTGGTATTACAAGAGTACCGGACGAGACTAAACCAAGAGGTTATAGAATTACAGGAGATGTAGATTTTGAAAATGTAAGCAAAAAAGCCTCTTTTATAACTCCAGTTCCTGGAGGTGTAGGGCCAATGACTATTGCTATGTTGCTTAAAAACACTTTACTGGCTAGAGAAAACCATAGATTGAGTTAGAGAGGCCTAGCCTCACGAAAATAAATATGAAGTGTGTTGATGAGATATCAGATTTTATCAGCTTATTCAAAGAGCAGATTATCACTAAATTGTTTTAGTTTGCATAAAAAAAGAGCAATCCTTGGATTGCTCTTTTTTTATTATAAAACACTTTTTTTATTCTTCAGATTCTAACTTCCAATCTAAATAATTGTGAAGATCTGTTTCAATAAATCTTAAACCAAACGAAAGAACAGCCAGATCATCAATATATCCAAGTCCTGGGATGAAATCTGGAATAATATCCAACGGATTTAACACATATAAAAAGCCGAAAGCAATAGATGCAATGGTAAACCATGGCACATTAGTGTAAATCCCTTTTCTGTAATCTTTAAGCATCCCAAACATCACTTTAGCCAATTCTGTATATTTCTCTAACATATTAGAGCTAGTGATTTTTTTGGAAATAGCTTCCTCTTTGTCCATAACTATTTCTACATCATCTTCTTTGATCTTTGTGATCTCTTCATTCATGTATTCTTCGTCTATTTCTTCTGCTTTTTTGCTAAATATATTTTTCATAATTATATTTTTATAAATTGTCATTAATATTACTGTATTCGGTTTTGTATATCTTTAATATAAGTAAAAATAAGGAGATAAGTAAGGGTCCAAAAATTAGGCCGATAAATCCAAATAGTGGAACTCCTACCACCACTCCAAATAAAGTAATTAAGGGATGAACACTAGATAATTTTTCTAGAATATATAATCTTACCAAGTTATCTGTAGATCCAACTACAACGACTCCATAAATAAGAATGGCGATTGCTTGCCACTCCATTCCTTGTGAGAATAACAGGACGGTAACTGGAAGAATCCCAATTGCTGTTCCTATAAATGGAATCATTGAACCTACGGCTGTTATCACAAACCAGAAAAATGGATCTGGAACTCCAAACATTAAAAACCCTATTAAGGCTATTACTCCTTGAATAAGTGCAACCAAAGGTATTCCTAGAGCATTAGATCTTACGGAAAGGTCGCTTTCCTTTCCTATTAGATGAATGTTCTCTGAAGCCAAAGGGATATATGATTCCAGAATAGCATTCATTTTTTCTCTGCTAATTAGCATGTAGTACAGCATAAAATACATGATCCCTATCGCTATAAATGCATTGAAAGTACCTCCAGCAAAACTTTGAAGATTTGTAGAGACCCAACTGGTTATGGAATCACTATCTATGCTATTGCTTATATTGTAGCCAATGTACTCTTCAGTTTTATTTATTTGCTCTTTAAAGGCAATTACCACTTTTTCTGAATTTGCAACCGCTTTGCCAATCTTAGCAGTTAGCATGATAACTATTAACGTAATGGGTATTAAAATTCCAATAAACGACGCTACCATTAGTAAAGCTGCAGCATAAGCCTTTTTCCAGCCTCGACCAACCAACTTCTTCATCCAATTACGTAGAAGCACATAAAGAGTAACTGCTCCAAGAACGCCAGATAAATAAGGAATTATCTCTTTGAAAATTAAGATTCCCAGAAAAGCAATAAGTAAAAGAACAAAAATTTGTCTTACTAGCGAAGAACTTAATTTTCTCATGAATAATTTTTATTTAGCAAAAAGCTGATCTATATTTTTAAAGGCTTTAAATTCCAAGGCGTTTCCTGAAGGGTCTTTAAAGAACATGGTTGCTTGTTCTCCTGTTTTGCCTTCAAACCGAATATAAGGTTCAATAACAAATGGAATCTTATTTTTTTTTAGTTTTTCAGAAAAATCTTGAAAAACATCCCATTCTATTACCACACCGAAATGTGGGATTGGCACCTCTTTTCCATCTACAGGATTGCCTTTTCCTATCGGTTTGGGTTGCGGTTCTTGCACATGGATCACTAATTGATGTCCAAAAAAGTTGAAATCGACCCAATGGTCACTGCTTCTGCCTTCTTCACAGCCTAAAACCTCTCTATAAAAAACTCTGTTTTCTTCTAGAGTAGTAACTGGAATTGCTAAATGAAAAGGTTGAATTTTCCCCATAGTTTAATTATTTCTTAATGCGTTAATTAATTCAGATTTTGACATTTTAGATCTCCCGGGAATACCAATTTTTTTGGCTTGAGTGTACAATTCAGATTTAGTTCGGTCTTCATAGTCTTTTGCTTTTCCACCTTTTTCTCCAGCATCTGGAGTATTGGCGATTCTTGCAGACTTCTCCTCACTATATCCTTTCTCTCTTAAGGCTTCATATTGAGCCTCATTTTTGATACGACTGTTTGAAGTTCCCATTTTTATCTTAAAAATAGAAAGTTCTATTTAAACAATCAGCCTTCTTTCAGCTAATTATGTGTTAAGATTTATTTCTACG
>JAGXIK010000065.1 GCA_024635715.1 Gillisia sp. | reverse complement strand
TGAAGAATGGGAAGATAATTTTAAAGAGATCCTCTTCAATTTAAATGAATTCATCAAAGAGGGAAAAATCAGAAAGATCGGACTTTCTAATGAATCTCCATATGGAGTGATGCGATGCTTGGAAGAGGCGAGAAATGGAGCTCCAAGAATTAGCACGGTACAAAATCCGTATAGTTTACTTAATAGAAAAGATGAAATAGGCCTTACTGAAATTTATCATCGGGAAGATGTTGGCTTGTTTCCTTATTCACCTTTAGGAATGGGTTCTCTAAGCGGCAAATATTTAAAAGATAAAAATGCAAAAGGGAGATTAACCTTATTTCCTCAATACAATAGATATGGAAATGCTCAAGCGGTAAAGGCTATTGAAAAATATGTGAAGATCGCTAACGATCATCAGTTGAAACCTGCGCAAATGGCATTGGCATTTGTAAATATGCAGGCGTTTGTGACTAGCAATATCATAGGAGCGACGACGCTAGATCAATTAAAAGAAAATATTGGGAGTATAGATTTAGAACTTTCAGATAAAATCATTCAAGAGATAAACGAAGTACACGAAGCAATCCCTAATCCTGCTCCCTAATTCATTGGGGTTGCCAGAGAAGAATGAAGAAAAGAGGAATTCTTAAAACTTGAGCCTTTAATATGATACCAGTCTCCAGTTTTCCCTAAAATATGGATTGTGTCTCCTGCGGAAAGTTTTTGAATAATTTCAGATTTTATCATTGAATTGGAGTTGCGCAAGTTTGCAATGTTATTAACTATTGCCAGCTGGTTCTCGGGAAGAAAAGAACTTTCTACAGGGATCTTGTACTCGTTCTGCTTAATAAAATAATAAGGATTAATTGCTCCTTCATATCTTCGATAAATACCGAAATGTAAATGGGGTGCAGTGGTTCTGGCATTTCCAGTATTTCCAACAAAACCAAGAATATCTCCAGCCTTCACCTGATAATTTTTGATTGGTACTATACTGTCTAAATGCGCGTAATATAAGGATAGTCCTCTTTTGGTATCTCGCAACCAGACTTGTTTTCCTCCCAAACCTTTCTCGCCGATGGAAGCAATTCTTCCATCTACAGTTGCAATTACAGGCGTCCCGCGTTTAGCGAAAATATCAATTCCTTCATGTGATCTTTTTCCTCCATCTCTTTGGGCACCCCAAAAACTTTGAGCATCCCGGTTTTTTCCTCCTACAACGGGAAAAAGATACACAGGAGACCTTTTTATTTCTATATTAAAAAATGAACCGGCTTCAATTTCTGGCTGAATAACAACTTTGTAAAAATTGTCTTCTTCAACTTCAAATTGCAGTGCCTGTTCTCCAAATTCTGAACTTTTAATATTTTTATAAGTTGAATTCTCCATCGCGTAAACATCAATAAAAGTAAGAGATGAGGTAGAATCTTGCTTAATTTTTATCGAAATTAAATCTCCTCTATGAAGTTCTATTAGATAAGAATAAACTGAAAAGCTTCTAGGGAAAAACTTGCCAGATTCGCGATAGGGCATATTAATAAAAACACTGTCATTCTCTAGCGACTTTTCTTTTTCTGTCTCCCAGATTGCAAACAGCTCATCATTAATTTTTAGATCCCTTTGATATATTTCTTGTGCAGTGGGATTTCTAATTAAATCTTTGGCTTTATTAATTTCAGAACAGCCTTCCAAAATTAGAATTAGTAAAAAAAGCCATAAAAATCTACCCTGCATTATTTGAATTTTTGAAATGTGAAGAGCAGTAATTATGCCATATTACTCAAATAAATAGCTTACCACATCTTCAATCTTAGCTACTTTTTGGATAGTAATTGCATAGTTTGTTTTAGGGAGTTTTGTTTGTGTAGAGATCATTATACTTGAAAAGCCTAATTTTTCTGCTTCCATAATACGCTGCTCCGCTCTTGGAACAGGTCTTATTTCCCCTGCCAATCCTATTTCTGCGGCAAAACAAATGTCTTTAGGAATTGCAATATCTTCATTAGATGAAAGAATCGCTGCAATAACGGCCAGGTCTATTGCTGGATCATCTACGCTTATTCCTCCAGTAACATTCAAGAAAACATCTTTTGCACCTAATCTAAAACCCGCGCGTTTTTCGAGTACAGCCAGAAGCATGTTTAATCGTTTAGAATTATAGCCAGTTGTAGAGCGCTGTGGCGTACCATAAACAGCAGAGCTTACCAATGCTTGGATCTCGATCATTAAAGGCCGCATGCCTTCTAAAGTTGCAGAAATTGCGGTTCCGCTTAGGCCTTCATCATTTTTTGAGATCAATATTTCAGAAGGATTGGAGACTTCTCTTAAGCCGCTACCTAACATTTCATAAATCCCCAACTCATGAGTAGATCCAAATCTATTTTTATTGGCTCTTAAAATTCTATACACATGATTTCTATCGCCTTCAAACTGTAAAACGGTATCTACCATGTGTTCTAACACTTTTGGGCCAGCAATACTTCCCTCCTTGGTGATGTGCCCGATCAAAATTACAGGCACCCCTGATTCTTTTGCAAACTTTATTAACTCTGCGGTACATTCTCGAACTTGAGAGATACTACCGGGAGAACTTTCTATATAATCGCTATGTAAGGTTTGGATGGAATCTACTATTACAATTTCAGGCTGTAAGGCTTCAATTTGCTTAAAGATATTCTGGGTTTTAGTTTCCGTAAGAATATAACAATTAGCAGGATTTGGGTTTATGCGTTCTGCCCGCATTTTAATTTGTTGCTGACTTTCTTCTCCGGAGACATATAAAGTTTTATGGCTTAAATGTAGAGAGATCTGCAATAATAAAGTACTCTTTCCAATTCCGGGCTCTCCTCCTAATAGGGTTAGAGATCCTGGGACAATTCCTCCGCCTAGAACTCTGTTTAATTCTGAATTATTAGTGTCCAATCTTGTTTCTGAAGAAACTTCGATCTCTGCAATTTTTAGAGGTTTAGAAACCTTTTTCGCTTCCCTGACAGTAGTTGATTTCCAATCGATTTTATCTGGAGTTTGAATCACTTCTTCTACCAGCGTGTTCCACTCTTTACAAGCAGAACATTGTCCCTGCCATTTGGAATGTTGTGTGCCACAATTCTGACAATAAAATGTGGTTTTTACTTTTGCCATACTTCGATTGGAATGAAAATTTGATCTTTGCTAAGAAGCGGTTAATATCCGAAATCTTGCTTGATTTTATCTGCTTTATCGAGCATAAAATCTGTTGTTAAAAAAGAAATGGGTTCTTGTCCGTAGCCTTTTTGGTAACTACGCATTGCTTTTTTTGGACTCCCTGTTTCTTCCTCAAATCTAGCTTCAAAATAAGTCGCGAGCATAGTTTTTGGATAATGCTTTTCTGCAAGTTTAGAGAGATCATGAAGCTCTTCCCATTTTTCGGTTTTTTCTATAGCATTGTATACAGCCATAAAATCGTTTAATCTGATTTGCTTGTTTACATGAAATAAGGTCTGGATACTCTCATATTTTTCAACCAAATAGTCATAAGAAGAAACGGATGTTTGTAGAAGAACTCGATTATAGTCGAAAATAGAAATAGGCCTATAAACTTCGAAAATCTGCTCTATGGCTTTGGGAATGGCATTTCCAGCCAATGTGTAATGAGATCCTCCTGGGAAGTTATCGAAGTTATACTTTAAATTTTCGTTTTTGATATTCTTCAGTTGATTATCAAAACTTAAAATATCTTCTTTTAAGGAAGGAATATCCTCCTCTGCAGTGGCAAGGTAATACCAGATCTTACTTTCAGATTTAGTTAGGGCAGCCGCAACTCTATTTGCCATTTCTGGTGCTAGATCTGGGCTAATATTAATATAGCCTTGAAATAGCGGACTTTCCTTAAGAAGATAATAATTAATGAAATTAGAGGTATAGTCATGGCCCATGATTACTCTAAAAGGAGCGGTGCGATATTGAGAGTCTAAATAGGTCATTAATTCCATACCTATAAATTCAAAGAATTTCGCTCCAGATTCTGAAGGCAAAAAACGTTGATCATCATAAAAAGCATCTGAATTTCTAGAATCGCTTTGATTGATTCCTACAACAATCATCTCTGGAATATCTTCCCAATAGGAATAGAAATCTACATTTCCTGCAACAGGTTCAAATAAATAATCTCCATCTAAAACGATTAGAACGGGATAGGATTTTTCTTTGTTATTCTCGTAATTTCGGGGAAGTTGGATTTTTAATTCTCTTTCTTCGCCTAGTTTTGAGGATTTTAAAGATTTGTAAATAGTTTGTGCTGTAAATAGGTTAGGGGCAATAAACAGACAGATTAAAAGTAATTTTTTGTACATAGGTCAAGTTTTAATTGTCATGCACAATATAGACTTTTTATTTTTTACGATTATAAATAGGTAGAAACAAAAATGACAATCCTCCTACAATAATAATAAGCAAAGTTTGTGTTCCCCAAGTAATCCACCCAAAAGCTTCTCCTCCTTGTTTGCTAATCCCAAAAAGCATAAGGCTTGCTCCTATTGCTATAGGATATACCCCAATCCCTCCATTAGTCGCCGAAACGGCGAAAGAACCTACTACAAAAGCCAATAACACCACTCCAAAAGGAAGGCCGGAAGTTTCTGGAACTGTAAATATTAAAGCATAGAACATACAAATGTACATTAGCCAAATAAATAGGGTATGAAAAATAAAAGCTCCTTTTTGCTTCATTTTAAGGATACTTCGCATTCCTTCTAGGAGACCCTTAGCAAATTTTTTAATCTTTTTGAAGATCCCAATTTTAGAATTTCTAATCAGTTTTAAAACTAACACTCCCACTGCTAAAATTCCAAGTAAGATTGCAATTGTAAAAAAGGGATTGATATTATTTTCATCAAAATAAGCTAGAAGATATTCTGTTTGAAAGATCATGGCAGCTGCAATCACTAATAAAAGCATAATAAAGTCGGCTATTCTTTCTGAAATTATTGTTCCAAAAGCTTTTTCGAAAGGGACTTTTTCATAGCTAGAAATAGTGACACCTCTTAGTACTTCTCCAGACCTAGGGATCCCGAAATTTGCTAGGTAAGCAACCATAACAGCCATAAAGCTGTTTAAAAATCTTGGTTTATACCCTAAGGGCTCGAGAAGAAATTTCCATCTATATGCTCGTGAAAGATGCGATAGCAACCCACAAAATATAGAAATGAGGATAAAAATTGGATTCGCAGATTTAATATTATCCAAAAGTTCCTCCCTTTCTATGGGTGTGGAGTTTCTAATTGAAAACCAGATCAAAAAAACTCCCAGCAAAAGCGGGAGTATGATCTTTAAAATTTTGATTGTGGTTTTCTTCAAGAATTAATTTAAAAGATTGTTTTCTTCGTTTGGGAAAACCAAAGCAGGTTTAAAGGATTTTGCTTCCTCTAATTCCATTATTGCATAGGTAATAAGAATAAGTATGTCCCCTTTGGCAACTCTTCTTGCAGCAGCACCGTTAAGAGTGATCTCGCCAGAATTTCTTGGGCCTGGAATTGCATAGGTTTCTATGCGTTCCCCGTTATTATTATTTACAATTTGAACTTTCTCCCCTTCAATAATATTAGCAGCATCCATAAGATCTTGGTCTATGGTGATGCTTCCAATATAATTAAGATCGGCGCCGGTACATTTTACGCGGTGTATTTTAGATTTTACTACGTGAATTAACATACAATTTTATTAATAATTTAAAGCTATGTTGTCTATAAGCCTAATGTCTTCAGAATATACTGCGATAAATGCGCGAAATTTTTGATCTCCAATGTTATTTGTTATTGGCTTTAAAGTTTCACTATCTGCAATCTCAAAATATTCCAATTTAAAATATGGGTGAGACTTAAACTCATTTTCAACCCATTGTGATATCTGATTTGCACTTTCTGTGCCAAATTTATCTTTAGCTTTCAAGAGCGTTTCGTGTATAAATGATGCTTCAAGACGAATTTTTGGGCTTAGTCGTTCGTTTCTGGAACTCCTTGCTAAACCGTTGTTTTCCCGAGAGATAGGACAGCCTATTACTTCTAAAGGAAGATGGTAGTGCTGAACAAGTTTTTTTATTATTTGTAACTGCTGGTAATCTTTTTCTCCGAAAAACGCTTTATCGGGTTGTACGATCTGAAAAAGATTTTTTACAACTGTTCCAACTCCGTCAAAATGTCCGTTTCTATATTTTCCTTCCATTTCATATTCCAAACCGTCAAATTGAAAATGTTCAGATATAATTTCATCATTATACAGTTCGGCAGCTGTTGGAGTGAAAATAATCAAGTTAAGATCTAATTCTGCTAATTTTTGAGTGTCAGAATCTAGTGTTCTTGGGTAATTATCTAGATCTGTTGCGTTATCGAACTGTGTGGGATTAATAAAAATACTCACTATTACCACATCGCAAAGTGCAGCTGCTTGTCTAACTAAAGACAAGTGCCCATTATGCAATGCGCCCATTGTGGGCACGAATCCTATACCGGAATTTTTAAATTTTAATTTAGAAATAACCTGTCTTAAAGATGCTTTCTCTTTGATAATCTGCATTTTTTTATAAAATTAACAGCGTGCAAACTTAATATATTACCGGCAAACTGCATAAAATTTTGTAATTTTGCGTGTTTTTTATTCGCAAAAGCAAAATATTTATGAAAGATAAGAGGATATTGTACGTATCATCTGAAGTTATACCTTACTTGCCCGAAACCGATATATCATCTATGTCTTTTGAGGCTGCCAGAATGGTAAATGGTTTAGGAGGTCAAATTAGGATTTTTATGCCGCGTTATGGTAACATCAATGAAAGAAGGCATCAATTGCATGAAGTGATTAGATTGTCTGGGATGAATTTGGTGATAGATGATTTGGATATGCCGTTAATTATTAAGGTTGCATCTATCCCAAAAGAACGGATGCAGGTTTATTTTATAGATAACGAAGATTATTTCAAAAGAAAGGCAACACTTACAGATGAGGAAGGGAATTTATTTCCAGACAATGATGAGCGGGCAATTTTCTTTGCTAAAGGAGTAATAGAAACAGTTAAGAAATTAAACTGGTCTCCAGATATAATACACGTTCATGGTTGGCTGTCTTCATTATTGCCACTTTATCTAAGAAACTACTACGGAAACGAGCCTTTATTTTCTGGCGCAAAAATTGTTACATCTGTATACAATCAAAGTTTCGATGAGTCGTTAGATACAGGAATGCATAAGAAAATACTTTTTGATGGGTTGGATAGTGATAATGTAAAGCATTTGAAAAAACCAACTTATGTTAACTTGATGAAAACTGCAATAGATAACTCTGATGCAGTAATTATTGGCGGAGATGATATTCCGGCAGAATTATCAAAGTACTTAAAGAAATTAGAAAAACCAGTTTTAGATTATAAAACTCCGGAGGAATTTTCTACTGCATACCAAGATTTTTACAATACTCAAGTTTTATCACAATAAGTAATTTATACCGAATGATTTTTTTGAAAAGAGCACGTCTAGTCCCAATAGCATTGCTGTTGGCTTTAGCATTTACCTCATGTGATAGCGATTTTAATACCATTGGCGGTAGGCTCGTTGGCCAGTTTGATTCCATCCCCTTATATGAGGCTGGGGTGATTGGTTACAGCAATAAGATTGGACCAGTTCAAACCAATGGACTTCCTAGTAATTTACTAGGTGTTTATAATGAGCCTGTTTATGGGCAGCAAGTTGCAAGTGTTTTAACTCAATTGTCACTTACTAGCAATAACCCGCAATTTGGAACAGAAGCTGTTGTGGATAGTGTGATATTAACACTTCCTTATTTTAGTACTGCTTTAGAAGCGGGTGAGGATGGAAATCCTATTTATAAATTGGATTCTCTTTTTGGTAATGCTCCCTACAAATTGACGGTTAGTAGATCCAATTTTTTCCTTAATAATTTTGATCCAGAAGCAGATTTTGCATCGGTTCAAAAATATTATTCAGATCAAGGCCCAGCTTTTGAAAATAGTTTAGTTGGTACTCCTTTGTACACAAATGAGAATTTTTTGCCTTCAAAAGAAGAGGTTGTACATGGGGAGTTCAATCAGGACAACCAATTAGATACTGTTCGTGCTACTCCGAGACTTAGGGTCAATTTACCAGTACAATTCTTTCAAGAGAATATTATTAATAAGGAAGGTACTTTAGAACTTTCTAACAATAATAATTTTAATAATTTTATTAGAGGACTCTATTTTAAAGCTGAGCCAGTAAATTCTAATGGGAATATGCTGTTGCTTAATTTCGCTAACGCAGAAGCCGGAATTACTATATATTATACCTCACAAATTGTAGATGTAACAGATTCGGATGAAGATGGTGATACTACCGATATGGTAGGACAAGCTTCTAATTATAAATTAAATTTTGGGCCAAATACGGTAAATGCATTTTCTCAAGATCTTCCAACAGGAATTGCTTCAGAAATTGCTGAAACTAATGCTCAGGTTGGAGCTAAGAATTTGTTTTTAAAAGGTGGAGAAGGAGTAGTTACAGTTATTAAATTGTTTGAAGATGAAGCGGAATTAGCGGAATTAAGAGCGAATAACTGGTTGATTAATGAGGCGAACTTGACCTTTTTTGTAGATCAGGACAGAGTTCCAGGTGTTGAAGCTGAGCCAGAAAGAATTTACTTATACAATTTGAAAACTAATGAGCAACTATTCGATTATCGAATAGATCCTAGCATAAACAACGCAAGCCCTTTAAATTCTCTCATTTCACATTCAAGTAGGTTAGAAAGAAATGAAACTGGAGTAGGAATTAGTTATAAAATTAGAATTACCGAACATGTGAAGAATGTTTTAAATAACGATTTGGATAATGTAAGTTTGGGTCTAGTAGTGACACAAAACATCAATTTGGTGAGAAATTCCGCTTTAAAAACTAAGATAGATAGTATTACAAGAGTTCCAAGTGCAGCTGTTATTTCTCCTGAAGGAACTATTTTGCATGGAAACTTATCTCCTAATGCGGAAAAGAGATTAAAATTTAATATTTATTATACAGAAACAAACAATTAGATTATGTGCGGAATTGTAGGTTATATAGGGTATAGAGAAGCTTATCCTATAGTGTTAAAAGGATTACATAGATTAGAGTATAGAGGTTATGATAGTGCTGGAATTGCGTTATTTGACGGGAATGAGCTGAATCTTTGTAAAACAAAAGGGAAAGTTGCAGATCTTGAAGCGAAATTTGAGGCTACCACTTCTACGAGTGGTCATGTAGGGATTGGTCATACAAGATGGGCAACACATGGTGTTCCAAATGATGTGAATTCGCATCCACATTATTCTAATTCTGGGAATTTAGTGATAATCCACAATGGGATTATAGAAAATTATTCTTCTCTTAAGAAGGAATTAATAAAAAGAGGTTACACATTTCAATCTGATACAGATACAGAGGTTTTGGTAAACCTTATTGAAGATGTGATGGTCAATGAAGATGTGAAGTTAGGAAAGGCTGTGCAGATAGCTTTGAATCAAACTATCGGAGCATACGCGATTACGGTTTTTGATAAAAGAAAGGAAAACGAATTAGTTGTTGCAAGATTAGGGAGTCCATTAGCAATTGGAATTGGAGAAAATGAATTCTTCATAGCCTCAGATGCTTCACCATTTATTGAGTTCACGAATAATGCTATTTATCTTGAAGACGGAGAAATGGCTGTAGTGAGACTTGGTAAAGAAATCAAAGTTAGAAAAATACACGATGATACTTTAGTAGATCCTTATGTTCAAGAATTGCAGTTGAATTTAGAACAGATCGAAAAAGGAGGTTATGAGCACTTCATGCTGAAAGAAATCTTTGAGCAGCCTAATGCAATAACAGACACTTATAGAGGTCGAATGCTAGTAGACGAAGGCATTATTAGAATGGCTGGAGTAGACGATAATATTGAACGCATAGCAAAAGCAAAAAGGATTTTGGTAGTGGCATGTGGAACTTCATGGCATGCAGGTTTGGTTGCAGAATATATTTTCGAAGATTTAGCTAGGATCCCTGTAGAAGTAGAATATGCTTCAGAATTCAGATATAGGAATCCTGTTATTTATGAAAATGACGTAGTAATTGCTATTTCCCAAAGTGGAGAAACTGCAGATACAATGGCAGCAATAAAACTTGCAAAAGAAAAAGGTGCTTTTGTATTTGGAGTTTGTAATGTAGTAGGTTCTTCAATATCTAGAGAAACCCATGCAGGAGCATATACACATGCGGGTCCAGAAATAGGGGTTGCTTCAACAAAAGCCTTTACCACTCAAATCACTGTACTTACCTTAATGGCTTTAAAATTAGCTAAATATAGAGGGACGATTTCTGATTCAGATTTTAGACATCACTTACAGCAATTGGAGGCTATTCCAGCTAAAATTGCAAAGGTTTTAGAGACAACAAACGAGCACATAAAGGATATTGCCTTTAAATATAAAGACGTCTCCAATTGTCTTTACTTAGGACGAGGATTTAATTTTCCTGTTGCCTTAGAGGGAGCCTTAAAATTAAAAGAGATCTCTTATATTCATGCTGAAGGATATCCTGCTGCAGAAATGAAGCATGGACCTATTGCCTTGATCGATGAGCAAATGCCGGTTGTTGTAATTGCAACTAAAATGGGTCATTATGATAAAGTTGTAAGTAATATACAAGAGATAAAATCTAGAAAAGGAAAAATTATCGGGATTGTTACTGAAGGCGATGAAGAAGTGAAGGAGCTTGCGGATTATGTGATTGAAGTTCCAGATACTATAGAATCTTTAACACCTTTATTGACAACCATTCCAATGCAGCTGCTATCTTATCATATTGCAGTGATGCTTGGTAAAAATGTAGATCAACCAAGAAACTTGGCCAAATCAGTAACCGTTGAATAGTTAATATCCTGTTAATAGGTTTTTATTATATTCTGATTTTGAGGGTTTTATTTAGCTATATTGTTAAGTAAACTAACTCAAAATCAGAATATGAAAAAATCAATCAGTGTTTTTGTTTTTTTATGTTGTCTTATCACTCACGCCCAGACTACGGTTACGGGACGAATTGTAGATAATAATAATGCCCCGGTTATGGGAGCCAATATATCGGTTCTTGAACTTTCCCAAGGAACGATTTCAGATCTTAATGGAGACTTTATTCTTAGTGTCTCTCAAGCCCCTCCATTTAATCTACAAATTAGTAATGTTGGTTATGAAACTCAATTGGTTTCTGTGACTTCTAATAATCAGATTTTAAAGGTTACATTATTAGAAGGAAATGCTTTGGATGAAATAGTGGTTTCAGCCTCCAGATCTCCGGAACGGATCTTTGAATCGCCTGTTACTATTGAACGTTTTGGGATCAGGGAGATTAAAAACACTACTGCCGCTACTTTCTATGGGGGATTAGAAAACCTTAAAGGTGTAGATATAAACACCAATAGCTTAACGTTTCAATCTGTGAACACCCGTGGTTTTGCAACCTTTGCAAACACCAGATTTGTTCAGCTTGTAGATGGAATGGACAATTCTTCTCCTGCGCTTAATTTTGTTTTAGGAAATCTTTTGGGGATGACAGAGCTGGATGTGAATAGTATAGAGTTGCTTCCCGGAGCATCCTCTGCTCTATACGGAGCAAATGCATTTAATGGGATCTTATTTATGACCAGTAAGAATCCGTTTGATTTTCCAGGAATTAGTGCTTATTATAAACAAGGAATAACTTCTCAAGATGCCGCGGGCACCAACCCTGTTTATGATCTTGGTATAAGAGTTGCTCATAAATTTTCTGATAAATTTGCAGCTAAAGCTAATTTCTCCTATCTAAAAGGAACCGACTGGTTTGCCGTAAGCGAAGTAGATGTTTTAAACCCTGGAAATACCAGAGCTAACCCTAACTATGATGGGTTGAATATTTATGGAGACGAAGTTAGCACAAACATTAGAGGAGTTGGACAATCCTTAGCCGCTGCGGGCTTAATTCCCGCGGAAGCCGTAGCTTTATTACCAAGCGAAAATGTGAGTAGAACTGGATATGCAGAGCAAAGTCTTACCGATTACGATGCAGAAAGCATAAAATTTGATGCAGCGCTGCACTACAGACCTTTTGCCGATGATTTTGAAATAACCTATTTGGGAAAAGTGGGAATTGGATCTACCATTTATCAAGGAGCGAATAGATATGCATTGAAGGATTTCTTTTTGCAACAACATAAATTAGAAATAGGGAACGATAACTTTTTTGTTAGAGGTTATATCACAGACGAAGATGCCGGTGATTCCTATGATACCCGTTTTACAGCTATAAATATAAATAGACTTTGGAAAGCAGATCAACAATGGTTTGGACAATATGCAGGAGCATTTTTAGGGGCAAGGGGTCAAGGCCTTCCTGAAGAACAAGCGCATGTATTTGCGAGACAAACTGCAGACACAGGTAGATTGGTTCCGGGTACTGTAGAATTTCAGAATGCTTTTAATCAGGTTATTAGTGATCCAAGTCTTGCAACGGGATCTAAATTTCAGGATGCAACTCAGTTAAGACATGCAGATGCAAATTATAATTTTTCTCATATTACTCAAGATTTTGCCGATATCCAGGTTGGAGGATCTTATAGACAATACAAATTGAACTCATCCGGAACCATTTTTACAGATTCAGATGGTCCAATTAAATATTCAGAATATGGTATTTATACGCAGATTCAGAAAAAATTATTGGAAGAGAGATTGAAATTAACGGGATCTATTAGATATGATAAATCCGAATTATTTGATGGAAACTTCTCTCCAAGACTTTCTGCAGGTTATACCGCAGGGGCCGATAGATCTCATAATTTTAGGGCTTCGGTGCAAACAGGATTTAGATATCCAACTACTCAGGATCTATTTATAGGCCTGGATGCCGGAAGAGCAATATTGGTAGGTTCTGCCGAATCTAATTTGGATCGAGATGTTAGAACCTTTACGTTAAGCGGAGTTGGTGCTGCAGCCACTGGGAGTCAAACCGCAACTGTTCTTGGAAGAGCTGCCTATGAGAATTCCTTTTCTTTGAATTCTGTGTTAACAGGAGCACCTACAAAATCTGATGTAGAAATTGTGAAGCCAGAACAAGTAACTGCTTTTGAAGTTGGATACCGTGGAAGAACTGGAAAAGTGATCATAGACTTAAATGCCTATTACAATACCTATCAGGATTTCATTTCTAATGAAACCGTATTAGTACCTTTTTATGGTGAGGTAGGAGACAATGCTCTTTCTTTGTTGGCATTACAACAAGGCGATTTCAAAGCCTACCAAACTTACACCAATTCTTCAGCAGATGTGAAGTCGTACGGAGCAACTATTGGTCTGGGAACAAAGGTGTTTGGGAATTTTGATCTTGATGGAAATTATACCTATTCCAAGGAAGATTTCGATCAATCCTCTGCACCAGATTTTAGAACCAGCTTTAATACGCCAAACCATAAGGTGAAGATTTCTTTTGGAAATACAGAGTTATTTACCAACTTCGGATTTAATGTGAATTACAGATGGAGTGATAACTATTTATGGCAAGGAACTTTTGCAGATGGTGAAGTGCCTTCATACTCTGTAGTAGACGCACAAGTAAATTACAAAGTACCGTCTATTAAATCCACCTTTAAGCTGGGAGCTACCAATATTGGAGGAAATGAATATTTCACTGCTTTTGGTACAGGTAATATCGGTCAGCAGTATTATGCATCCATTACCTTCAATAATCTATAGATTTATTTTAATTATTGAATTCTTCATTATCAAAAAAAGCTTTTTAGAACAATATTCTAAAGAGCTTTTTTTGCTTAAAACGCATCTGATGTTTAGCTAATTATATGTCTGTAGCTGGTTTTATTATTGTTATAGGCTTCCAATTATATGAAAATTAGATTCTTCAAAAAAAGTTGTGCTGTAGCCTATATGATTTTATAAAGAAAAAACTATATTTGCAGCCTGAAAATAGGTTAAGATAAATTCATTTTTATCAAACACATTTTAATGATTTCAATATTAAACATAAAGAATTAGATAATGTCTAAAATCACAGGTAAAGTTGC
>JAGXIK010000064.1 GCA_024635715.1 Gillisia sp. | reverse complement strand
GACCACTACAATGAAAGATTTTTACGGAAATCCTTCATCTATACATAGTTATGGTAGGTCATCTAAATCTTTAATTGAGAACGCTAGAAAGACCATAGCCAATATTTTAAATGTAACTGCAGCGGAGATCATCTTTACCTCTGGTGGTACTGAAGCCGATAATCTGGCTTTAAATTCTGCCGTGCGGGATCTTGGAGTGAAAAGAATTATCACTTCTAAAATAGAACATCATGCTGTTTTATACACTGTAGACCAGCTTAAAGAATGTTACGAAATAGAGGTAGAATATGTAAAAATAGATTCAACCGGGAATGTAGATCTGGATCATTTAGAAGAATTACTGGACAGTACCGAGGCGAAAACTTTAGTGAGTTTAATGCATGTAAATAATGAAATAGGGAATTTACTAGATGTTCAAAAAGTAGGTACATTATGTAAAGAACATAAAGCCTTGTTTCACTGTGATGCAGTGCAATCTATAGGGCATTATAATATGGATCTTAAAGAAACACCTATCGATTTTACAGCCGTTAGCGCACATAAGTTTCACGGTCCAAAAGGTGTTGGATTTGCATTTATTCGTAAAAACAGCGGACTTAAACCTTTGATCTTTGGAGGTGAACAAGAACGTGGACAACGTGCTGGAACAGAAAGTGTACATAATATAGTTGGCTTAGAAGAAGCTTTTAAACTGGCTTATGCGAATCTGGATGAAGAGAAGGCATATGTGAGTTCTTTAAAATCTTATTTTATAGAGCAATTAGAAGAAAATATTCCAGGTGTTAAATTCAATGGGAACTGTAAGGATTTTTCTAAAAGCACTTATACTTTAGTAAATATTTGCTTACCAATTCCACCGGAAAAAGCCTTGATGTTATTGTTTCAATTAGATCTTAAGGGAATTGCTTGCTCTAAAGGTTCTGCTTGCCAGAGTGGAAGCGACAAGGGTTCTCATGTGTTAAGTGCTTTTCTTTCTGAAGAAGATATTAGAAAACCTTCTCTTAGGTTTTCATTCTCAAGATTCAATACAAAAGAGGAGTTGGATTATGTGATATCTGTGCTTAAAGAATTTATGGATAGTTAAATCTTCACTCTCGCTCAAACATTAGAGGTTTTTTCTTTTTGAATAAGATCCTTCGAAAGGCTCAGGATGACATTGAAGAATAATACTATCTTATTGGATAAAACTCAAAATCATTAGTGAATTCGTAGCTACTATTATAAAGTATTAAAACCTTTCGATTGCTATTAGATTAGTGATTTTCTAAACTAGTTTAATTGATAAAATTCTATTTTCTAAAGAAAGTAGCTTCATAGGTATTACTGTTCCCAACATTATCTATAACGATCACCTTCAATTTATTTTCGGTTTCGGTAAGTATAGCATCACTAAAATCATGTGTTAAAGTGTTGTTCTTATATTCGTATTCCATCAAAATGAACTTTCCGTTCACTGTGGCTCTATAACTTTTAATTCCTGAAAGATCGTCGGATATTCTAAGTTTTATATTTTCATTACTGGAGATCCACTGCCCATCTTTAAAGTTTACAGGAGAGATGGAAGGAGGTTTGACATCTGCAGCCAGAGTATAATCTCCAAAAGTGCGAACTCCTGTAGTGAACCTATTCTCTTTTTTATAGGTAGTAGAATAGCTGAGTCTTCCTCGATATCCTAATTCGGCAATAAACATCTTTTCCTTACTTTCTTCAGAATACTCGCTTACATCAAAACCAATGGTGATATTGCTGTGGATGGGCGTATTGTCCTCGTGAAAATGAATGGTGTCTCCAGTGAAAGAAATATCAAGAAAAGTATCTTCATACAAACTTCCTTTTGGAATATATACATCAATCCCGTTTTCTTCAACAGTAAATGCTTCATTAGCTTTTACAAAATAATCGGTTTCTTTGGTGTTCTTTGTAATTGCATTTGTAGGCTGTTGCCCTTTAATAGGCACTCGAATAACCCTTTCATTCCCAGCATAATCCAGGATAGTAATATTATATAAATAGGTTAGACTGTCTTGGATATTGATAGTTCCTTTATCTACCACATTTCTATATACACTTAATGGATTACTCGGTTGTACGTATAATCTTGTGATCCTGCTTTTGTTATTACTGAAATATTCATAATCTATCAGCTGATTTAAATGTCTTGTTTCTGAAAAAGAAAAACGATCAAAATTCAGCTGAAAAATGGAGTCTCCATTGAGATTAGCATCTATCTGATAAATTCCGTTATTATTGGGTGCACCGTCTAACTTATCGGTAGTATTCACTCCAAAAGCAATTTCTCCACAGGCATCTAGTTGTTCAGCTTTAAAAGAACCATCTTTTAACGGAGTAAGCTTTACTCGCTGTCTCTCACCAGAACCATTTACATGAGCATTCTCTCCTAATGGATATACCCACAAGCTATTTACCGTTGGAGCTTGTGTATCCTTGATCTCTATTCCGAATAAATTTGGATTCATAGGCCTTTGTTGCCCATCCCTTATTTCAAAATGTAGATGTGGGCCGCCACTTCCACCAGTATTACCACTTATGGCAACTAGTTCACTGGCAGACACTTTTAGTTCATCTGCTTTTGGGAAAAGCTCAATTTCATAGGTTTCTTTAGCGTATTGTTGCTTTTTGATATAGGCTTCTATTGCTGGAGAAAATTTCTGAAGATGTCCATAAACAGTAGTATATCCGTTTGGATGTTGAATATAAAGGGCCTTTCCATAGCCATAGTGCTGGATATTAATTCTACTTACAAAGCCATCTCCTGCGGCCAATACTTGCAGCCCCTCACGTTGTTGTGTCTTTATATCCATCCCAGAGTGAAAGTGATTGGAACGCAATTCTCCGAAAGTACCAGAGAGCACTAAGTCTACAGCTAAGGGGTTTTTAAAGAAATCTGCAGGGATTTTGGATTGAGCTTGTATAGCAGCAGTAAAAAGTAATAATGTTAGGGCTAAGGTCTTCTTCATAGTCATATAAAACAGCATTTTTATGGGGGGTTAAATATAATTAAACTTTTAGAGATAATTAAAGCTTTGGTTTAATGTAACTTAGATTAAATTTCACCAATTTTGAAAATAGCTATAAAAGTATTGGGAAATTTGAAGCGGTATGTTAACTTTGTGAATATTAGTAGCGCGTTAAGCTTTTATGAGTGATCTAACCGAAATAGTTGATAGTCTTGAAAATAGAATTAGCAAGTTGCTTCATAAGTATGAAGTTACAAAGCAGTCACAACATTCAATTCAGGAAGAATTAGCGGTTTTGAAAATAGAAAATGAACGTTTATCTGAAGAAGTGAAAAACTCAGAAAAACGAATTCATACACTAAAAGCCGCCAACGCGATGCTAGGCAGTAACGATTATAAGAAAGAAACCAAGCTCAAAATAAACGGTTTAATAAGGGAAATTGATCAATGTATTGTTCAACTTTCAGAATAAAAAGAATTAATGTCCGACAAGCTTAAAATTAAATTATCTATTGCAGATCGCGTGTATCCTCTCACCATCCAGGCTGAACAGGAAGAAGGCTTGCGTATAGCTGCAAAGAAGATAGAAGCGATGATTAAGCAATTTGAGCAAAGTTATGCTGTAAGGGATAAGCAAGATGTTTTGGCTATGTGTGCCTTGCAATTTGCCGCCCAGACCGAGCAAAAATCTATAGATAATTCTAGCGAAGTGAAACTGATGGAAGAAAAATTGAGGTCACTCAATAATCTTCTCCAGGAACAATTAGCTACTTAGTTCTTTTAAATAGCAATAAGGTTTACTGCCTGTATTAGTGATATATATTTGATAAACTCAACACGAATTCTTTAAAAAGGGTGAGTTTAAGTTGTAAAAGCGAGCCGTCTTAGAGCGGATACTTGATCAGCTTGTTAACCCTATACTTATTTTACGGAGTTTATACAAAATTTGATCTAGTACAGGCTTTTTTATACAATTAAATTAAATATATGGAATCAATAATTATTATGATAGTTGTGGGGATAGTTGGTTTAGCAATTGGATTTGCAGGAGCTAAGTATCTAGAGAAAAATAACGCTTCAAAAATCACTAAAGGTGCTAAAAAGTCTGCAGCCGCGATCTTAAGAGAAGCAAAAGGTGATGCCGAGAACATTAAAAAAGATAAAATTCTTCAAGCTAAAGAGAAGTTTATAGAATTAAAGTCTGAGCATGAAAAAGTGATCCTTTCCCGAGATAAAAAGATCCAAGAGTCTGAAAAAAGAACTCGCGATAAAGAATCTCAAGTATCTAGTGAACTTGCTAAAAACAAAAATCTAAACAAAGAGATAGAGGACAAGATCAAAGACTACGATCATAGAAACGACTATTTAGAAAAAAAGAAAGAGGATATAGATAAATTGCACCAAAGTCAAATCCAGCAGTTGGAAGTGATATCTGGCTTATCTGCTGAAGATGCGAAGTCTCAACTTACAGAAACTTTGAGAGATACTGCAAAGGCAGATGCAATGGCGCTTATTCAAGAAACTATTGAAGAGGCTAAACTAACCGCACAGCAAGAAGCTAAGAAGATAATCATAAATACCATTCAAAGAATTGGTACTGAAGAAGCTATTGAGAATTGTGTTTCTGTATTCAATTTGGAGAGCGATGATGTTAAAGGACGAATTATTGGTAGAGAAGGTAGAAACATTAGAGCGATAGAAGCAGCTACTGGAGTAGAGATCATTGTAGATGATACTCCTGAAGCAATTATTCTTTCTTGTTTTGATAGTGTACGAAGAGAGGTTGCAAGATTATCACTTCATAAATTGGTTACAGATGGTAGAATACACCCTGCCAGAATTGAAGAAGTGGTTAAGAAAACCAGAAAACAGATAGACGAAGAAATTATAGACATAGGAAAACGTACTGTTATTGATCTTGGTATTCATGGATTACATCCTGAATTGATCAAAGTAGTAGGTAGAATGAAATATCGTTCTTCTTATGGTCAGAATTTATTACATCACTCAAGAGAAGTAGCTAAGCTATGTGGAGTGATGGCAGCAGAACTTGGTTTGAATCCTAAATTGGCAAAACGTGCAGGACTTTTACATGATATAGGAAAAGTGCCAGATACCGAAACAGAAGTACCACATGCGTTGCTTGGAATGCAATGGGCAGAGAAATATGGAGAAAAGCCAGAGGTATGTAATGCAATTGGTGCTCACCATGATGAAATAGAGATGACTTCTTTATTATCTCCAATTATTCAGGTATGTGATGCGATAAGCGGAGCAAGACCTGGAGCAAGAAGACAAGTATTGGATTCTTATATCCAAAGACTTAAAGATCTTGAGGAGATCGCATTTGGATTTGG
>JAGXIK010000063.1 GCA_024635715.1 Gillisia sp. | reverse complement strand
TTGTATGGATTTTCAAATGATTGATCTACAGAGTTAACCAAGTGATACTTGTATATTACCTCTTTAAAGATCTTATTTGCTTTTGCTGAAAACATGTTTGAATTATTATTTTATTTATGAAAAATACAACTCCTTGCAGGAATCTTAAATTTAATTGAAATTTCTATAGGTAAACAAAGGTATTATATTTTGAAATATTGGAAAGCCTGAAGGTATTTATATCCAAAGCTTCTAAATAAGTTGAATTATAGAAAGACTGGAAGCAAAATAGGCATTAAAATAAGCGCTATTAAAAGTACTTCTTTAAAACCCTTCTCTTTATTACTGTCAAAATAATTAGAAGCTATTATGGAGAACGGAACAAAGAAAAATAGCAACTCGCTACCATTCTTTACAGGAGAGAAGATCGCCACAAAAACAGAGATCACAAGCGTAATGAACACCAACATGTAGGTGAGTCTAGATCTAATTCCAGATTTTTGAAAGAGTTTAAAATAGTGAGATAAGGTCCATAAGGTTAATGCCAAGATGATGCTTATAGGAATTAGAACGCTTAGATTTTGATAGTTTTCGAATTTAAAAGAACTCTCCTGAAACCAAGCGGCCCAGGTGTAAAATGCGTCATTGACCAAAAGATGAAAGGCAGTAACTAATATAAAAACTATGAAAATTGCAACCAACGGAATCAACCAGTTTTTAAAATAATTTATTGCGTGAAATAATATTCCGCTGTAAACAATAAAAATAAAAAGTATAGACCAAAAATAGAAAAGCGATGCGATACAAATCCAAAAAGTAGCATCAAAGATCTTTAAAGCAATATCTTTTCTAGACTTTAAACTTATCACTCTTCTTAAAGAAAGTAGAATGCAAAAGTTGGCAACAATTATTTGATTATCCCGCAAAATCGCCCAAAAGGAAACCGAGCAGACTGCAAATATTAGAATCTTAAAACCGCTTCTTTTAGTAAGTTCATTCTTCTTTGCAATAAAATCTAGAACCATTGCACTCAACAAAAAACTCACCAACACCCCAAATTTTGTAAAGAGCGTATACATTTCAAATTCCTGAAATACTGGTTTCAAATTAGCCAAAATGTAAAAAACAGTCATAAATAGAATGACCGTTAACAAAATTACTGGTTTAGATTTGCTAAAAAAGCTTGTTAGCATGTTCGTTTTTTATATTTTTGTACTATAATATAACAAAGTTATACAATGAAAGATTTTTTTGAAGGAATCGCTTATCTTTTTACAGAAATATTATTTATTCCTTTTAATGCCTTAAGAGAATTACAAGACGAGTATTGGTTTCTAGCCAATATTATGAACTGGATCTTTGTGATTATATGTTTTGCAGCCTTGGTTTACTGGATGTTGCAGTTGAAAAAATTTAACGATAGCGGTGAAGAAGATCGTGATCCTAAAGCACATTCATTCCTAGGCTAAATCAAAACCTAGATCTTTTCTATAATACATCTTATCAAAATGAAGTTTATCTACATTTTGATAAGATTTTTTTAATGCCTCTTTGTAATCTTTTCCAAAGGAAGTTACCGCAATTACTCTTCCTCCATTAGTTACCACTTTACCATCTTTTTGGGTAGTTCCTGCATGAAAAATAAAGGAATCCTCAATATCATTTAATCCTGTAATTTCAGCTCCCTTTTCGTAAGCTTCAGGATATCCACCAGAAACCAACATAACCGTGGCAGCAGTTTTTGGAGAGATCTTTACATTTACTTCATTTAATTTCTGGTGTTTTAAAGATTGAAAGAGCTCTACTAGATCACTTTCTATTCTTGGTAAAACCACCTCGGTTTCGGGATCTCCCATTCTTACATTATATTCTATCACGTAAGGTTCGTCTCCAACTTTTATCAGACCTATAAACACAAAGCCTTTATAATCTATATTTTCCTTTTGAAGTCCGTTAATCGTTGGTTTTACAATACGTTCTTCAATCTTATTCATCAATACCTCATCTGCAAAAGGAACCGGAGAGATTGCTCCCATGCCTCCTGTATTTAAACCGGTATTTCCTTCCCCTATTCTTTTATAATCTTTAGCCGTTGGCAAGATCTTATAGTTTTTCCCGTCGGTCAATACAAAAACACTTAATTCTATTCCGTCCAGAAATTCTTCTATCACGACTTTTTCACCCGCATTTCCGAATTTGCTATTAACAAGCATGTGTTCCAGTTCTTTTTTAGCTTCCTCTAGGTCTTCAAGGATTAGAACTCCTTTTCCTGCAGCAAGGCCATCTGCCTTAAGCACATATGGTGCTTTTAAGGTTTCTAAAAACGATTTTCCTGCCTCTAGACTTTCAGCAGTAAAACTTTGATAAGCAGCTGTTGGAATATTATGCATAGACATAAATTCCTTAGCTCTTTCTTTACTTCCTTCTAGTAAAGCTCCTCTTTTGGAAGGTCCTATAACAGCTATTTCACTTAATTCAGCATCGTTTGTGAAGAAATCTGCAATACCAAGAACTAAAGGATCTTCCGGTCCTACAATTAGCATTTCTACATTTTCTTTAAGCACAAACTCCTTGATTGCTTCAAAATTAGTTACCTTCAAATTGATATTAGTAGCTATTTTGGCAGTTCCTGCATTTCCAGGAGCAACAAAAAGTTGCTTGCAATGTTTACTCTCTAAAATCTTGTGAGCAAATGCATGTTCACGGCCACCGGCACCTAATATCAAAATATTCATGTGGAAGTTGTTTTAAATTCTTGCGTCAAAAATAATTGTTTGTAAATTGAAGCACTAATAATTTCGAATAAATAAAAGTATTCCCAGCCTTTGAATTGGTTCAAAATCTCACTTCAGCTTAATAAATTCCCTATAAATAGGGCACAAAAGCTATTACAAGAAATTCAGGATATCCCAGAAGAAGAATTCGAAGATTATGTGCATAATCGAAGGAAGACCATTGTAAATTATCATTTAACTCATAACTCTTATTATCAAAATTTCTTCGGAAATAAAGAATTTACAGACTGGGAAGAGGTGCCGGTAATGCAAAAGTCAGATCTGCAGAGACCTTTAAACGATAGACTTAGTAAGAAATATAATAAAAAGAACAGCTATATCGGGAAGACCTCTGGTTCTAGTGGGCATCCATTTATTTTTGCGAAAGATCGATTTTGCCATGCTGTAACCTGGGCGGAGTTTATAGACCGATATAAGTGGATAGATATAGACCTCAACAAATCTTTACAGGCTAGGTTTTATGGGATCCCTTTAGATTTCTTCGGAAATTTAACGGAACGCTTTAAAGATCAGGTAAGCTTGCGAAGAAGATTTAACGTGTTCGATTTAAGCGAAAAGAAGATGGAAGAATTTTTAATTCGTTTTAAAAAATCTGAATTCGACTATATTAATGGATATACCAGCGCAATTTTGCTTTTTGCAAAATATTTAAAGAAAAGAAAGATTGTTTTAAAAGAAACCTGCCCCTCTTTGAAGGTTTGCATTGTTACTTCAGAAAAACTTTTTGAGAATGATAAGAAGCTTATTGAAGCAACATTCGGAATCCCTGTAGTTAATGAGTATGGAGCAAGCGAAGTAGGGCTTATCGCTTTTGAAAACACTAATAACGATTGGATAGTAAATGCTGAGAGCTTGTTTATAGAGATCTTGGACGATAATAATAGAAGTTTGCCTTATGGTGAAGAAGGAAGAATTGTTATTACCTCTCTATACAACAAAGCACATCCAATGATTCGGTATGACATTGGAGATACCGGTACCTTGGCCAAGAACAGTACTTTTAAACATCCTGTACTATTAAATCTAACCGGAAGAACTAATGATGTGGCACGTTTGGCAGATGGAAAAGTAGTCCCCGGGCTTACTTTTTATTATGTGACAAAATCTATTATTGAAGATGCTGGAAGCATTAAAGAATTTCTAATTGTGCAAACTGCATTAGATAAATTTAAAATAGAATATGTTAGTGAGAATGTCCTTTCTGATGGGCAGGTTCAGAAAATATTAGCAGCTATTGAGACTTTCGTGGGTAAAAACCTCCAAGTAGAATTTGAGAAAATGCCGATTCTAAAAAGAAATAAAAGTGGAAAATTGAAACAGTTTACTTCCATCATTTAGAAACTTCCTGCTTTTTCTTAACAAAAAAATGTTCCTTTAAAAAAACTCCCATCTTTACTAAGCTCTTAAGCTTACTATATTTCAAAAATTCCCTATAGATCAAATAGTTATATTTTAACAAGGAGGTCTTATTATTGGAAATTGAGTTTTCCCTAATTCGATATTTTGCTAGTGGCTCTATAATTCCCTTCGTGGATTCTAACTTCTTCAAAATAACTAACCATAATGCCCAATCCTGCCTTTTTCTTAATGTGGGACTGTAGATCTTCCCCAGCTTCTCAACCTTATAAATTCCAGTAAGATTCCCTACATAATTAGATTTGAGTAATTTTTTATAGGTAAGAATAGGCAAAGCTTGAATTTTTTTATGAAGCTCTTGGCCAGATTCATTTATCAGATAATAACTAGAGTAGGTCATATCAAGATCATGGCTTTTCATGAAATCTAATTGAGTTTCCAACTTCTTGGGTAGCCAAAGGTCGTCGGCGTCTAAAAAGGAAATATACGAGCCCTGAGCCGCTTTTATACCAATGTTTCTGCTAACACCTGTTCCCTGATTTGTTTTATTTTGAAAAAGTTGAATTCTGGGATCTGCTGACGCGAATTTTTTGATGATTTCAACTGTATTATCTTCAGAAGCATCATCTATTATTAATAATTCCCAGTTAGGATGAAATTGATGCAAAACAGATTGAATCGCTTCAGCAATAAAATCAGCCGAATTATATGCAGGCATTATTACCGATACTAATGGCGATTCTTCCATTTAGCTTTTATTAGCGTCTTATGTGCTTTGCGAAATCCTTATGCTCACTTTTAAACAATTCCTCCTGACTAAGATTTTTAAAATAATCGTAGGTGATCTTCATTCCTTCTTCCCTAGAGACTTTTGGTTCCCAGCCTAAAATATCTCTAGCTCTTGTAATATCTGGTTGCCGTTGCATTGGATCATCCTCTGGCAAAGGCACACAAATTATCTTTTGATTAGTATTGGTGAGTTTAATTATTTCATCAGCAAATTCTCTAATTGTAATCTCATCGGGATTACCAATATTCACTGGATCTGAATAATCGCTTAGTAGCAACCTATAAATTCCTTCTACCTGATCATCTACATAACAAAAAGAACGGGTTTGAGAACCATCTCCAAACACAGTAAGATCTTCTCCTCTTAAGGCTTGGCCAATAAATGCAGGAATCACTCGACCATCATTTAGTCTCATTCTTGGGCCATATGTATTAAAGATCCTGGCAATTCTGGTTTCTAAGCCATGAAAACGATGGTAGGCCATAGTCATGGATTCCTGAAAACGTTTTGCTTCATCGTAAACCCCGCGTGGACCTATGGAATTTACATTTCCATAATAATCCTCTGTTTGTGGGTGAACCAATGGGTCTCCATAAATTTCTGAAGTAGAAGCGATTAAAATTCGAGCATTCTTTTCTTTTGCTAATCCTAATAAATGTAACACTCCAACAGAGCCTACTTTTAAAGTCTGAATTGGTATTTTTAAATAATCTATGGGACTTGCCGGAGATGCAAAATGCAATATGTAATCCAGCTTACCTGCTACATGTACATATTTTGTGATATCATGATGATAGAATTCAAAGTTTTCCTTCTTTAAAAGATGTTCGATATTTTTCATATCTCCAGTAATCAGGTTATCCATCCCAATTACCTTATAGCCTTCTTTTATGAATCTATCGCATAGATGAGAGCCTAAAAATCCTGCAGCTCCAGTTATTAATATCCTTTTAGACATCTAAAATCTTTATCTAATTATTATTGTATAATTCTAAAACGGCGTCCTGCCATGAGGCCACTTCTACCTCAAAATTGGTCTTTAATTTAGTTTTATCTAAAACGCTATATTCTGGCCTTTCTGCAATAGTTTTATAAGAATTATCCTCATTTAAAATAACCTCATTGCATTTATTGGAAACTCTTAAGATCTCTTTTGCAAATCCGTGCCAGGTAGTTTCGCCTGCATTACTATAGTGGTATAAACCATAATTTTCATTCTCTTCCTTTATGATTTGAACTAGTAGTTCAGCAAGATGATTTGCGTTGGTAGGTGTCCCCTTTTGAGCAGTAGTTATATTTAAAGTAGCATTTTCTGCAGCTTTATTTAAAATGGTCTTATAAAAATTATGCCCATATTCAGAATACAACCAAGAGGTGCGGAATATAAAATGATAGCCAATTGTATTTTGGATGTATTGCTCCCCTTTTAATTTTGAAGCGCCATACACGTTAATTGGATTTGTTTTATCGTCTTCTTTATAATGGCTAGTACTGGTGCCATCAAAAACATAATCTGTAGAGATATGAATAAGCACCGTTTTATGCTTTTGGCAGATTTCAGCTAAATTTTTCACTGCTTCAGCATTTATACTGAAAGCTTTTTCCTTATCAGATTCGGCTTTTTCAACATTGGTATAGGCCGCGCAATTAATACAATAGTCTATTTGTTTGTTTCCAAAGCACATACTTAGGTCAGAAGTTGAAGTAATATCGATTTCTGAAGAGTCCATAAATAGCCAATCGATCGTATCTTCCTTTTCGGCAAGTTTTTGAATACATTTACCTAATTGTCCAGATGCTCCCGTTACTAATACCGTTTTCATGAAAATAATTCTTTGAGTGTTGGTAATTTAGTGTCTTTTTCTGACAGAATTAACTCATCCTCAGGAAATTTCCAATCTATAGCAAGATCCGGATCATTATAAATAATCCCAGATTCTGAGCCTGGGTAATAAAACCGATCGCATTTATAAGAAAAAACAGAAGTTTCAGACAAGGTGACAAATCCATGTGCAAAACCCTGGGGTATAAATAATTGATGCTGATTCTGATTGGATAAAATGATATTATAAGACTCTTTAAATGTTGGAGAGTCTGGTCTTAAGTCTACTACAACATCCAATACTTCACCATAAATTACACAAACAAGTTTAGCCTGAGCGAACCCACCAGATTGGAAATGCAAACCACGTAATACCCCTTTTTTAGATACCGATTGGTTATCCTGTACAAATTCCAGTTCTAAGCCTGTAATTTCATTAAATTTCTTTTTGTGATAACTCTCTAAAAAAATACCACGATGGTCTGGATAGACCTCTGGTGTTAAAATAAAACAATCTTTTAGAGGTGTCTTTTCAAACTTCATTAAACTAAGAATTAAAAATTTGTTCTAATATTTTTTCGGTGATCAAATAAGTTGGCTTTACACCAGTAGTGCCTAAACCACCCGATGCTAATGTGCTTCCCGTCTCAAGCGGATTATCTGAAGCGTAATAAGCGTATCTTACTTTTACATCTTCCTTAATATTCCCTCTTAATCTGGAAGCAGCTTGAATTGCTTTTTGATAATGTACTCCTTCCATTTCTAATCCAACTACATCCCAAGTAGATTCTTGAAAGAATTTTAAAATATCACGATTTTGAAGCGATGTTCCAAGAACTGTAATCATAGAGCCATCTACGACCTTTATGCCATTTCCTTCAAGATCTTCCTTTTTAAGCTCATTATAAAACGGGTAGTTATCTGCTGTTCCTTCAAATAAATGAGCTGAAGGAATCATGATATCACCTTTCCCTCCATCTAAAATACCAGCTTTACCCATTATAGAAACAGAATCTACATTCAAATGAATCTCATTTTCTTCATACCTATATGGTTTCAGTAGTTCATCCATAGTTTCATAGGCTTGCTCTCCAAACGCATAATCCATTACAACTATAACTGGTTTGTCATTTATAGACTTATCTTTAAAATTCGGACTTCTATAACCATTTTTTATCTTTGCAGTATCAAAAACCTGAACGTCAATATTGGTTCCGCTAGTGTCCTCAATAAATTTCATTCCATTTTCTAAAGCAACTTTTATTACTTTATTTCTAAGTTGGCCGTTTCCGCTATTACTCAGCTCTTCATAAACTTGCATTGGTTTCTTTTCCTTTAACTCATCTTTTAATGCAATTGGGCTAAAAAGGGTATTCATAACACTGTGCATATTCGCACTAATAATATGAATTGGCCTGTACATTAAATTATTCTCAACCAAATATTGTTTGATAGAATCTGCCCAGATCTCCCCATGGATATGGTGCCCTAAACGTTCTCTAAGTACCGGACTAAAGGTTACAATGCGTTTATTGTTATTTAGGGTCTCGTCTATTGCCAGTTTCCCTAACCAATAGATTATCTCCAGAAAACGCTCTTCATTCACTGCGGTCATAAATTTAGGATACATGGTAGTCACCTCTTTAAAGGTTCTTCCCAAAATATTTGCAGTATGCGTAAGTGCTATTTCGCGTTCATTTTGAGTTAAGCTAGATTTCAAAACCGCAGCTTCTAGCTTCATCCAATCTCTGGTAACGCTTCCTTCTTCATCTATAATTACGCGTCGCATAATCTTATGTGATTCTATAAATAGGAAAGTAAGATGAGTAAGAATATCATAGATCTCAGATCTACCTCGAGTTACCTCAATATTCATTTGCTCTTCATCTATTCTATAACAGTTTCTTCTTCTTTTTGGTGGAACAATTGGCGTAAAATGTGAGTTCGCATAGCCCTCGTCACTTGTAAGATTGATGAATCTACACTGTTCTATTCCAACAGGGAGCCGCTCTATCACATATAAAAGCCCATCTAATTCTACTTTATCTTCGGCAATGGTTCCATAGATCTCTGGTCTTAATGTGAGCAAAGATTCCCTTAGAGTTTCTCCAGAAATTCCCATGGGTTTATAAAATCCGCGATTAAATAAATGTCGCATGGTTATATACATTCGCTCTATTGCATTAGTACTCTCTTGCGCCCGAGTTCTTCCCATCAATTTCAAATTCACCATATATTATATTGCTTTATATTTTTTCCAAAACCTCTGCGATCTTTCTGTCGTTGGAGAGTCTTGGTAATTTATTTTGTCCTCCCAGTTTTCCAATAGATTTCATATACTGCTGAAACCCATTCTCGGGAATTTTTTTGATTTTTAACTGCTGAAGGATCTTGCCTTCTATCAAATCTAAATAATAAGAATTTTGTTCTTGCATAGATCGGTCTAAGATCTCTGAAAACTGCTGAATATCCTTAGGTTCTTTTTCAAATTCTACAAACCATTCATGATAAGGTAACTGCTCGCCTTCTGGAGTGATTTGCGGAGCTACCGTAAATTCTGTGATTCTACTTCCCGTCTTGGAAGTTGCTTCTTGCATTGCCTGTTCTACTTCTTTGGCAATAACATGCTCTCCAAATGCCGAAATAAAATGTTTTATCCTTCCAGAGACAATCAATTTATAGGGTTTTACGGAAGTAAACTGAACTGTATCTCCCAAATTATACCCCCACAAACCGGCTGTAGTAGAAACTATCATTACATAATCTACCCCTACCTCTACTTCTCCAATAGTTAATCGTTTAGGCTTTTCGTCAAAGAATTCTTCAGACTTTATAAACTCATAGAAGATTCCGGAATCCAATTGAAGTAACATTCCCTTATCTCCCTGTTTATCTTGAAAAGCAAAAAACCCTTCAGAAGCAGGATATAGTTCTATACTATCTACTTTTCTTCCTATTAAGTTTTCAAACTTAGCGCGATAGGGCTCGTAATTTACACCTCCATATATAAACAGATCGAAATTCTTGAACAAATCCCCCACCTTTTTTCCTGTGGTCTGCTGAAGGTTTTCAAAATACATTTGTACCCAAGATGGTATTCCGCTTATCACGGTCATATCTTCATCTTTTGTTTCTCCTACTATGGCGCTTACCTTTGTTTCCCAATCTTCTATACAATTAGTTTTTAAGCTAGGTAACCTATTCTTCTGAAGATACGAAGGAACAAAATGAGCAACGATCCCAGATAACCTGCCTAGTTTCACTCCGTTCTTCTCTGTTAACTCAGGGCTTCCTTGCAAGAAGATCATTTTTCCGTCTACAAATTTAGACTTTCCTGTTTCGGCTATATAGCATAAAATGGCATTTCTAGCCGCGTTAATATGAGTGGGCATGGATTCCTTAGTAAGAGGGATGTATTTCGCTCCACTCGTGGTACCAGAGGTTTTGGCATAATAAAGTGGTTTACCAGGCCAAAGTATATTTTCCTCTCCTGCCACCATTTTATCTACATACAGCTTCAGTTCTTCATAATCGCGAACAGGAACATTAGATGCAAATTCTTTAAAATTATTGATGTTTTTAAAATGATGATCTAAACCAAACTGTGTATTCTTCGCTTTTTCCAAAAGTTCTTTAAAAACTCTTTTTTGCGTAGCTTCTGGATTAGAGGCCCACTTATTAATTTTATTGCGAATGTGTCGTGCAAAGATCTTTGCAGCAATGGATTTTATAGACATAGAAATTTAATCAAAATCAATGTAATCTTTTGGGTTTACGGGATTTCCTTCATTCCATAATTCAAAATGTAGGTGTGGGCCTGTTGTGAGTTCTCCGGCAGATCCTGCAGCAGCGATCACTTCTCCAGATTTCACAAAATCTCCCTGTTCTTTTGTTAGTGACGAATTATGCTTATAAACAGAAAGCAAGCCGTAATTGTGCTCTATTATAATCACATATCCCGTTCCGGCACTCCATTCAGCAAAGATCACCCGCCCATCTGCTATGCTTTTAACAGGGGCATTTTTGGCAAGCACAATGTCTATTGCATAATGTCTTGTTTTAACATTATAGCCTTCAGTTATTGGTCCCTTAGCAGGGGGAAATAATACAAATTCTATATTAGAGCCAGCTGTTTGAAGAACATTATATTTATCTTCTGAAGCTACTTCTTCTCTCAATAAAGAATCTGCCCTTGAAGGGGATAAATCTATATATTCTGAATCTATTTGTTGGGTATTTAATAAGGAATCTCTATTAAGATGCCCTATTTCTAGATCTCCGGTAAGCACTTTTCTTATAGATTCGTAATATTGATTATTTAACATCAAAGCTGTTTGAAGGGAATCTGTTTTATAAGTTAACTCCGTTGCCTGTCTCTTCAGTTTTGTTGAAGAATATCCAGGAATATACTCCCTTAATCCTGTAAAAGCTATAATGAAGGTTGTTAGTGCAATTAGCAAGATAGCACTAGAAGTAATTGCCACAAATAAATTTAACCGAGTTAACTTAAATGAAAGACGCTCCTCAAAAGTGTCTTCATTTAATACTACCAATCTGTATTTATGAAGTAACTTTTTACTGAATTTTTTTTTATTTTCTTTTGTTTGAGACATAATTTATGCTGCTATCACAAAGATAGCATAAAGTTAAATTTATACTATTTTAATGCTTATAAACGTTTATATTAATGATTTCTTGCTAAGTTTGTATTAACAAAACTTTTTAATTATGAACGCATTGTTTTTACCTTTAATGATAGGTGCTCCTCAAATAATTTTAATCGTCATTGTGATATTATTATTATTTGGAGGAAGAAAAATCCCTGAATTAATGAGAGGATTAGGTAGTGGTATTAAAGAATTTAAAGATGCCTCTAAGGAAGATGATGATACAGACAATAAAACCCCTGGAGACAAAAAAATTCCTGAAGACAAAAAATAATATTTCTTATAATATCTCAAAAAGGCCCAATTAAAATTGGGCTTTTTTTTTAGTCTATTTTTGCCGATTTCAATATGGCTTCCAGCTCAAACATATTATCTCGTTTGGCTGTTGCAGGAGCAAAAGTGAATCCTTCCAGAATGATATATCTATTGTTAACACTATCTCTAATGGCATAATTGATAAAGGGTCCGGCCATAAAAGCACTTTTCATCTCCCAAGTTCCTTTCGTTTCATAAGCGAACTTTCCGTCTATTTCAGAGTCGAATAAATAGGGAGCATAAGCTTCTTCCGTTATCATGTATCTTCCTTCTAAACCCCCATGGATATAAGCTTTCCCAATGGAATCTCTCATTTTTATAATATTAGCTATTACGCTGGTATCCCTATCAATTTGGTTAAGGGGCACGGCATATACTAAAATCTCCATATTCCCTTTAGGGATGTCTTTCCGGAGCCAAAAGAATTCTTCATTTTCCATTGCATACCTATAAGCTGTAGGAAATTTAAGCGATACTCCTAATGTGTTTTTTAACTTTTCGTCCTCTTTCAATGACTTATTAATCCTTCTTTGCTTTTCTTTAATTTCAGTATTTCGAAGGGTTTTAATAATTTCTTCTGAATTTTTATTGATCTGTTCGATAATCTCATCAGAATCTTGCCCGGTAATTACAACTCCTTTTTGTGGATGGGCAAAAGGATCATCGAAAATTTTAAATCTCCCAGCTTCACCTTTTTCAATCTTCACAAACAATCTATTCTTACGCACGAAACCAGAAAAAGCTTCTGGTGGCATCTGATTTAGGGAAAATATAGGTTCTTCCTGAGGCAATCCATCTACAGGAGATGCCAAAGATTTCCTAAGTGCTTCTCCAATAGAACCTTCCCACATCTCATTTTCAATAACTACAGAGATATTGTTGATATTCCCTGAAGAAGTAGCTAAAAGTATAGGGTTCTTACTCTCGGAATCTTGACATCCAGTAAATAAAAAGGAGAGAAATAAACTTAGGAATACAAAATTCTTCATAATTATAATTTAATTAATACTAGCTTCCGGAAAGCTTTAACTTCATTCCGGGTTTAAGAGATGTGCTAGACATCCTATTCCATGCTCTCAAATTCTGTACCGTAATTCCTGGAAACTTTTTAGAAATACTCCAAAGTGAATCTCCGTTTTTAACTGTATAGGTTTTAGATTCTGTAGCAGGCTTAGAACTACTCACCGTGCTTTTTGCAATAGCAACAGGTTTTCTAGGATAGATAGTTAGGTATTGACCAACTCTTAGATTGTTACTTCTTAAATTATTCCATTTTTTAACACTGCTTACACCTACCCCGTATCTACTAGCTATTCTTCCAAGATAATCTCCACTTTTTACTCTATATCTTACTTTATCTTCGGCCTCTAAAAACTGAGGTAGTTCCTTTTCTTTTACAGCTAATTCTGTTTTAGCGAAATTATAAATAGCATCTTCATTGTTTACAAATATGCCAACATTTTTTCTAGGCAACCTAAGAGCGTAATCTTCATCTTCCACAAAAGGAATAATATCCAACTTGTAACTAGGATTCAAAAACTGTAACATTTCTATATCTACACCAGATACTTTGTTAATCTGGTCAAAAGTGAGCATTTGTTTTACATGTAGCGTATCTGTATCAAAAAAGGCTACTTCTGGTCCGTTAGGCTGGAAATCATGCTCCTTTGCGTATTCAAATAAGTAAAGTGTCGCTAGAAAAGCGGGAACATAACCTGCCGTTTCTCGTGGTAAATAGCTTCTTAAGGTCCAATAATTAGTGGAACCTCCACTCCTTCTTATCGCTTTGGCTACATTTCCAGGGCCAGAATTATAAGAGGCCAACACCATGTCCCAATCTCCAAATGTCTTGTATAAACTCGCTAGATACCTTACAGCTGCTTCCGTAGACATTATAGGGTCCATGCGCTCATCTACATAAGAACTCACATCTAAGCCCTGCATTTTGCCCGTTGCGAACATGAATTGCCACAAACCCGTTGCTCCAACCCTAGACTTTGCCCGAGGATTAAGTGCAGATTCTACTATGGCCAGATATTTTATCTCTAAAGGAACGTCATACCTATCTAATTGCTGCTCGAACATCGGGAAATAATATTCGCTTAACGCCATGAGGCGTTCCATAGATTTCTTATTCCTTTTAAGATAAGATTTAATTACACTCTCCAGAATTGGGTTATATTCAATATTAAAAGGCGTCCGTGCATTCAATTTTGCGAGCCTCGCTTTTAAAGTATCTGTAGGTAATTCTTTGAATACAACTTCAGAATAATCCTGCTTTAAGATCTCATCTTGCATTTCTTCGTAAAGATCTGAGTTTAAAAGTTCCTTCTTCCATACCGAATCTATAACAGCAGCATGAGGTAGATCTTTAAGATCTTTAATACTAATCTTATTTATTTTTGCTGAAATTGGTAATCTATCCTTGAATTCAGGATCGGGATTTTTTAATTCTATTTTAGCACTATCAGATTTCTTAAAAACTTGAACTCTAAAATTCGCCTTTTCAGCTTTATTAGTTGGTTTCTGGTTGTTTTTTACTGGATTTTTCTGACCCATGGAGCCAAAAAAAACGAACAGCATTAAAATGGTGATTATCTTCTTCATATTTCTACATCTATGGTACAGAAACGTTTAATATTTCAATTTCTTACTTAGTCCTCAGAAATTGCCTTAATTCCAGGAAGTGTTTTCCCTTCTAGCATTTCCAACATCGCCCCACCACCGGTAGAAACGTAACTCACGTCATTTTCCAAATTAAATTTTTTCACAGCAGCAACAGAATCTCCTCCACCCACAAGTGAAAATGCTCCATTTGCAGTTGCTTTCCCAATAGCTTTCCCAAGTTTCAT
>JAGXIK010000062.1 GCA_024635715.1 Gillisia sp. | reverse complement strand
TGTTGTGGCAAGCTCTTCTTTTTCTCGCGCTTTTCTTTCAGCCCGTTGTTTTCTTTTATCTGAAAATCTAACTTTAGCTCTATTAACCAGATAGAACATTACAGGAACTACAATAAGGGTTAAGAAAGTGGCGAATATAAGACCGAAGATTACTGTCCATGCCAATGGCCCCCAGAAAATCACGTTATCCCCACCAATATATATTGCCGGATCATAATCTGTAAATAAGCCGAAGAAATCTATATTGAATCCAACTGCTAAAGGAATAAGTCCTAGAACAGTTGTAATTGCTGTTAACAATACTGGGCGCAAACGAGATTTACCGCCAGCAACTATTAAATTGAAATATTGTTCTCTCGTTAATAGATCTTCTTCCTCCACTTCAAGTTCCAGTTTTCTTCTATCTATTAAAATTTGGGTGTAATCTATTAATACAATAGCATTGTTAACCACAATACCTGCGAGAGATATTATTCCCATCATGGTCATGATAACCACAAAATCCATTTGGAAAACTACTAGACCTATAAATACGCCAGCTAAACTTAGTACAATAGCCATTAAGATGATTATTGGTTTAGATATAGAGTTAAATTGTCCAACCAGAATTAATAAAATTCCTCCCATGGCATAGAATAAAGCCATTAAAAGGAAATTCATATTTTCTTCTTGCTTCTCTTGTTCTCCTGTAAAAGCATAAGTGATCTCTTGTGGAGTTTCATAATCTTCTAATTCCGATTTTAATTCTCGAACAAGTTCTGTAGGATTATAACCTCCTAAGACGTTAGAGTAAACTGTAATTACGCGTTTTAAATCTCTACGTTTTATAGAACTAAATGAAGCGGTATTGTTTTTGGAAATTAAAGAGGAAATTGGCACCTGGATTAGCGTTCCTTGATTATTTCTAAAAGTAACCGGCTGATTGAACAAGGCACTCTCGTCATGTCTATATTTATCTGCAAATCTTACGTTAATCTCATAATCATCGTCTCCTTCTTTATAGGTAGATATTTCTTCCCCATAAATAGCTCTTCTTAATGTTTGGCCAACGTTTGCTGTAGAAACCCCAAGTTGTCCCGCTTTTTCACGATCAACTTTTATTTCCATTTCTGGCTTCGCTTTATTTACATCTATTTTAAGTTCTTCTATACCTGCGACGTTTAGCGTTTCTATGTGGGCTCTCATATTTTCCGCCTCTTTAAGCATCTCATCGTAGTTTTCTCCCTTCAATTCAATATTTATAGGGTATCCAGACGGAGGGCCGGCAGCATCTTTTTCAACAATTATAGAAGCTCCAGGAAATCCTTTAACGGCAGATCTTACTTCAGAAAGTACGGTGCTACTTTTCACCCCTCTTCTTAATTTAAAGTCGCGCATAGAAAGTGTGACCTTTCCTTTTTGTGGCATTTCATTAGACTGGCCTGCATCTGTTTGTGGGTTACCAGCTCCTTGACCGACTTGAGAAATTGCAGATTCTACCATATAATTGTAGCCATCCTCATCTTCATATTTTTTAATGGCATCAAAAATTCTATTTTCTACTTTCTTAGTGAGCTCGTTGGTCTTTTCTATATCTGTTCCTTCAGGATATTCAATATAAGTGATTATCTGATTTGGTTCATTTTCTGGAAAGAATAGCACCTTAGGTTGTACTAACCCAACAAGGACAAAAGATAAAATAAGTAGGATGAAGGTTCCGAAGAAGAAATAATAAGCCTTTTTTCCCCTTAATGCGAATTTTAAAATTCCTTCGTAAAAATTTTCAAGTTTTTTTAATGCTTTGAATTGAAAATAATCTACTGCACCCGCAAGGAAATATTTATAAACCCATAGCATAATTGCCGCTAGTATACTTAAGTTTCCTATTCCGCGTAGCGCTCCAGAATCTGTTGCAAATCCAGCGATAAGCATTAAAAGACCAATTCCTCCTATAATTAAACTCCACCTAATAAGTTTCTTTTTAGTTAAGGATTCTTCTTCAGTTTTCATGAATTTAGAAGTAAGCATAGCGTTAATAATCAATGCTACAAATAAGGAAGACCCAAGCACTACAGAAAGGGTTATAGGGAAATAGATCATGAATTTTCCAATTGTTCCTGGCCATAATCCTAATGGGAAAAAAGCGGCTAAGGTTGTGGCGGTAGATGCAATGATAGGCCAGGCTATTTCACCCATCCCTTGTTTTGCGGCTTTTATCCTTGGCATTCCTTGGGCCATAAGAGAATAAACATTCTCTACAACTACAATTCCATTGTCTACTAACATTCCAAGTCCCATAACCAATCCAAATAACACCATCGTGTTAAGTGTGAATCCTAGTGATGATAGGATAAAGAGGGAGAGAAGCATAGAGAGCGGAATTGCAAATCCCACAAAAAGGGCATTCCTAAACCCAAGGAAAAACATTAAAACCAAGACTACCAGGATAACCCCAAATATAATATTGTTCACGAGGTCGTCTACCTGGTTTTGAGTTTTAATAGACTGATCATTGGTTAACGAAACATTTAATTGCTGAGGTAAATAAGTGTCTTGTTCTTTTTTAATTATTTCTTTGATTTGCTCTACAGCTTCAATCATATTTTTCCCTGCACGCTTTTTTACATCAAGCATTACTACAGGTTCCCCATATTCTCTGGCGTAAGTAGTAGGTTCTTTTTCCTTAAATTTAATAGTTGCAATATCTTTTAAGAAAATTAAGCCCCCGTCTCTTTTAACGACAACATTTTCAAGCTCTTTAGGATCTTCTATTTCACCAATAATCCTAATATTTTTTTCTACACCATTACTGGTTATGTTACCTCCAGAAATAGTATTGTTTTCACCTCTTACTGCATTAATAATGTCATTAAAGCTTACTACAGACGCAGACATTTTATAGACATCTACAGCGATTTCAACCTCCATTTCTTCGGCACCACGAATACTAGCTTCTTTAATTTGAGGAAGTAGTTCAATTTTATCTTGAAGATATTCGGCATAATCCTTAAGCGTTTGTACTGGATAATCTCCTGTTAAATTTATATTTAGGATAGGTTGTTCTTCAGAAATATTAAGGTCGAACACATTTGGTTCTACTTTGGCACCATTATCTAAGGTTGGCCAAGTAGTAGCAGATTTTACCTGATCTACTTTATCTTTAATAAGCTGTTTTGCAACAGGAATTTCTACATCTTCTTCAAATTCTACAATTACAATAGAATAATCCTGAAGCGTTGTAGAACTAATTTCTTTTACTCCACCAACATTGTTAAATTCTTGTTCTAAAGGTTCTGTAATAAATTTTTCAACATCTTCTGCAGAGTTTCCTGGGTTGATGGAACTTACATAGATTTTGGTTTCAACTATTTCAGGAAAAGCCTCTCTAGGCATGCTGTAATAGGAAAAAATACCAAGAAACAGGATAATAGCAATAATAACATACACAGTCATTTTATTGTCTATGGCCCAAGAGGATATTCCAAATTCTTTAAAGGGATTTTTACTCATCTTGAATTATTTCTTAGTTATTAGTAGTTACACGTTGCCCGTTCCTTATGCTTTTTGCACCTTCAATAATAATAGTCTCCCCAGGCTTTAGACCACTTTTTACCTCAATTTCGTTTTCATAGGTATAACCTATTTCTAAAATCACTTTTTTAGCAATTCCAATCGAATCATTTTCAGCCTCATATACAAAGACAATGGTCTCTCCTTTAGAGTTTTCCTGAAGTATGTTTGCCGGAATGGTTACCGCATTTTCGTTGGAATAATCATTTAATTGGACAGTAGCTATTAGATTAGGCTTTACAAAACCATCTTTATTGGGGATTTCTATTTCAACATCAAAAGTCCTGTTGTCTGGATTAATGTAGTTACCAACTTGGCGCACAATTCCTTTATAGGTTTGCCCTATTGAAGCTAAATTTACATTCACAGCAGTTCCTTTTTCTACGGTTTTGGTATAATTTTCAGGAACAGATGCTCTAACGTACATGTTGTCCAAATTCACTAGTCGAATAACTTCGGTTTGTCCTTGATTAACAACTTGCCCTTGATCTGCAATGATATTATCTACAACTCCGGTAAAAGGTGCAGTAATAACTGTTTTAGATAATTGAGATCTTAACTGGTTTGTTGCATTTTTAGTAGCTTCATAATTTGCTTTTGCTTCTAAATACTGTATTTCCGATCCTATCTTTTGATCCCACAAACGTTCTTGTCTCTCAAAAGTAGTTTTTGCAAGCGCCATTTGGGTTTCTTGTTGAGCAACCTGGCTGGATAAACCACCGTCGTCTATAAGTGCTAGACGCTGTCCCTTAGTTACTTTTTGGCCTTGTTTTACATAAATCCTAGTTAAAACTCCGGAGTATTCAGGGTATAAAATAATGTTCTGATCTGTTTCTACATTTCCTTGAACTTCTACAAAGTGCTTAAAAGTGGTGTCTTTCACAACCTGTGTAGTAACCAGAACTGCTTTATCATCTTTTTCTTCGCTTTGTATATAGGCATTCAATTTATCTATATCTTCTCTAAGAAGTTTTTGCTGTTGGTTTAATTCGCCTTTTTTGGCCTTGATTGCTTTAAGATCTCCATCTTCTAATAAAGAATCTACAGAGTCTGTTTTCCCTCCGCAGGAAATAACTAAAAGAGTAATGGTTAAAATATATATTAGCTTTTTCATATTTTTAAAATTGAAGGGATTCCTAATTTTCTTTTGAATATTTTGTAGTATCAAGTAGATTTTCTAATTCGGTTTTATTGGTTACAACATTCAACATAGCTTGTAAATAATCTTGTTGTGCTCTATATAGTTGTTGTTGTGCATCGCTTAGATCGAAACTGGAAGAAAGCCCTTCCAAAAATTTCACCTGATTTTTGTTTTCTATTCGTTCTGCTAAGTCCAAACTCTTTTGCTTATTGGCATAATTTTCTAAACTAAACCTATAATCGTTTTTAGCCGATTCTATATTTAGCTCAACCTGATTCTTGGTGAACTCTAATTGAATCAGTGATTGCTCATATTGAATTCTTTTTTGTGCAGTTTTTGCACTTCGCATTCCGCTGCTAAAAATTGGCACATTCAAGCTTAACCCCAAAATACTTTGGTCATAATAGATTTGATTATTTGTAAAAAAACTGAAACTGTCACTATTCCCCTGAGCCCCATAATTCACAAATCCTGTAAGAGAAGGTAAAGCCTTGCTTTTTTCCAGTTTAACCAAAATTTCAGCTTGATTGCTTTGATCTTGAGCTAGTCTAAAATCTATATTTTCCTCGATTGGAATTTCTTTATTAAGTAATTGAAGATCAAAATTCTCGATACTTAATTCTTCTAAATTATCCAATGCTTTAATTTGGTTGTTAACGGGGATTCCCATGCTAAGTTTTAGCATATCATAAGCAATTACCTCCATTCTCTCGGCATTATTTAAACTTGTTTCCAAGCCTAACAAAGTGATTTCCAGTTGTTCTACAGCCTCCTCTTCTATGAGTCCATTTTCATAAGTTTTTCTAGTGTCGCTCAGGTTTTTCTGAATTGTCTCCAAGTTCCTTTTAGAAATTTCTACACTTTCACGAGCTAATAAAACATTGCTATAAGCATTGGTAATAGTTAGTTTTACCTCTAAATCTGTTTTCACTTTTGCATTTTCTGAAATTTGAAGCAAAGTTTTGGCAGATTGCACGCCTACTATATAAGACCCATCAAAAATCAATTGGTTCCAAGTACCAGTTGCTGTTAAATTTTGTTGGGTACCAAAGGTTACAGGCACAAAAGTTCCGGGATCGCCTCCTGCAATTTCTCCAGGCAATAAAATAACTGGTTGTTTTAAATTGTTTATATATTCTGCATTACCACTAATTTGGGGTAACCCCTGCGAAATAATTTCCCATTTTTGTTTTAGTGCGATGGCAATATCTTTACTGGCAATTTCAGCATTATAGCTGTTCTTTAACCCATAGGCAATTGCTTCTTCTAAAGTGAAGGATTCAGAAGCACTAGTGCTTGATTCCTGTGCGCTAACAATTGCAGTTAGTAGAATAAAGAATATTAAAAAGATCCTTTTCATTAGTTTTTTAAGCTTGGTTTGTTGATAAATTTATTGAGGGTGTCCAGTCCTTTTTTAGTAACAATGGCCCGCATATGATATTCTAAATAATTTTCCATTAATTGGGGAACAGAAAATTCTGATGTGTTAAAAATATCGTTGTCTCTAATTCCAGTAATTCCAATAAAATAAATTTTAGAGATAAAATTTATTGGAATATCTGGCCTATAGATACCTGTTTCAATTCCGCGTTTTAAATTTTCTACAACACAATCCTGCATTACACAAAATTGCTTACTGCTTAAAAACTCCGCTATTTTTGGATAATATTTTTTTAACTGATATTGAGGTGAAGACTGCTCGTTGTTTAAATTTTTCATCGCAAATTCCTTAACAGCATAAGTTTCTTCAATAACATTTAATTTTTGTGCGCTAATTTTATCTATTCCTGTAGAAATTAGTTCGAAAATATGGATCGATGCGGCTTCTACCAATTTGGTTTTAGTAGAGTAATGGGTGTAGATTGTTTTTTTTGAGATCCCTAATTCATTGGCGATATCGTCCATAGTGACACTCTTGAACCCAAAGTTCAAAAATAGTTCAACGGCCTTCAATAAAATCTTGTCTCTCAATTTTTAATTTTCACGCAAAAATAAACTAAGGAAACTTTAAAAACAAAAAAAGTTTCCTTAGTTTTAAATCAATTAACATTCACTTAAAATTATTATTCTTTTCATTTATGGTATTTTAGCCGAAAATTTTGCCTAATGCACACTATTGCCCAATACCATGACGCTTTTTTGGAGTATTTAAATACTACCGTAGAAACTAAAGAGCCAAAGAATTTATATGAACCTATTAGTTATATATTAAACTTGGGAGGGAAGCGCTTGAGACCGGTTTTGGTTTTAATGAGTGCAGAGATCTTTGATGCTCCTTATCAAAAAGCACTAAATGCAGCATTAGCGATTGAGGTTTTTCATAATTTTTCTTTAGTTCATGACGATATAATGGATGCTGCCCCAATAAGAAGAGGCAAAGCAACAGTGCATGAAAAATGGGATCTTAATACAGGGATACTTTCTGGCGATGCCATGCTCATAAACGCTTACCAGTTATTTGAACATTATGAAGGTTCAATTTTTAAAGAGCTAGCACAATTATTCACTAAAACTGCAATTCAGGTTTGTGAAGGACAGCAGTACGATATAGATTTTGAGAGTAGGGAAGATGTAGAGATAGAAGATTATCTAAAAATGATAGAATATAAGACCGCTGTTCTTGTGGGAGCATCCCTGCAAATGGGTGCCATAGTTGCGGGTGCTTCAGAAGATTGTAAGCGCTCTGTCTACCAATACGGAAGATTGTTAGGAATTGCATTTCAGCTACAAGATGATTACTTGGATGCCTTTGGTAATCCGGACACTTTTGGGAAACAAGTTGGGGGTGACATTATAGAGAATAAAAAGACCTTCTTATATTTAAAAGCATTAGAGAATTCTGAAAGGAATGAAGCCAGTAATTTAGAACATCTATACTCTATAAGCCCGGTAGATGCAACAGGTAAAATTGAGGCAGTGAAGCTTATTTTTGAACATAGTGGCGCAGCTGAACTTACCAGAGCGGAAATTAAAAAATACACAAAAGAAGCTTTTGCGATCCTTGATAATATAGAAATTCCTGAAGAGAAGAAATCTTTGCTACGCAGTTTTGGATCTTCTTTAATGGAGCGGGAGGTTTAAAAATAGATACTTACAAATGGCATAAATGCGCTGCTGTAGAAACTTTTATTGGAATCGTGCAAAAGATTATATCTAATCCCTGTTACTATATTTCCTGTAGAATAACCCAAGCCCGCCCATAGTGCTGGAACCCAATCCTGTTCTCTCAAATTAGCTCCATCTAGTTTGTAATTCCTTGTTATGTAGAGTTCTTCGAATTCTGCAGAAAGCTGTAAAAAACGCAGTGGTCTTACCATAGTGATAAGGCTTCCACCAAAACTTGTTGCATTAAACCTGCTTTGAGAAGCATATGCCCCACTTAAGCCAACACCTGTTGAGACTATTGAATTAAAATCATAGATTGCTGATGGAGCTATGATCCCTGCGAAATTACCATTTCCTAAACTCAAACCTAAACTTCCTCCAAATCTCACCGAATCCCAAAATGTGTTTTCAGACTGCTCAGTCTTGCTCAATTCTTGCGAATAAAGATTATTGGTTGTAAATATTAGAGCAAATAAGCAGTAAAAAACCCACTTGTTTGTTAAATGTATATTTCTGGACATGTTAAAATTCTTATAATATAAAGGATAAATATAAGAATTTCTATAAGCTATAAATTCTAAAAATTGTATTTTTGCTTCGTTTAATACAAAAGAAACATTAGTTTCCAAATATGGATAAATTTTCATTTCTTAACGCTGCACCTACAGCCTTTTTCGCCAATCTTTACGATCAGTATTTACAAAACCCGGATAGTGTAGAACCTAGCTGGAGAGCTTTCTTTCAAGGTTTCGACTTTGGAATGGAACAAAATGGAGAGCTTTCTAAAGAAGCGCACCAAGAAAATGGTGATGCAAAACAGGAGTTTACCTTATCGGAAGTCCCGGAAAACATAAGAAAAGAGTTTCAGGTAATTAAGTTAATAGACGGCTATAGAACTCGCGGACATTTGTTTACTAAAACAAACCCGGTAAGAGAACGTAGGCAATATGTGCCAACTTTGGCATTAGAGAATTTCGGTCTTTCTTCAGAAGACTTGGATAAAACTTTTAGTGCCGGAGAAATTATTGGGATTGGAACCACAACTTTAAAAGATATTGTGGCTCATTTAGAGACCATTTATTGCCAGTCTATCGGAGTAGAATATATGTATATCCGCAAGCCTGAAGAGATAGAGTGGATTCAGAAAAAATTAAATATTAACGATAATCAGCCTAAGTTTACTGATGCTGAGAAAAAAAATATACTTTCCAAACTAAACAATGCAGTTTCTTTTGAAAGCTTTTTACACACCAAATATGTAGGTCAAAAGCGATTCTCTCTAGAAGGAAATGAAAGTTTGATCCCTGCATTGGATACCATTATAGAAAAAGCGGCAGATCTTGGCGTGAAAGATTTTGTAATGGGAATGGCTCACCGTGGAAGACTGAATGCGCTAACCAATATCTTCGGGAAAAGTGCAAAAGATATTTTTAGCGAATTTGACGGCAAGGACTACGAACAGGACATTTTTGATGGAGATGTAAAATATCACTTAGGATGGACAAGTTGTAGAACTACTACAAACGGTAAAGAAATAAATATAAATATTGCTCCAAACCCATCTCACTTAGAGACCGTAGGAGCGGTTGTAGAAGGAATTTCCAGAGCAAAACAGGACAGGCATTATAAAGACGATTTTTCTAAAGTGCTCCCAATTATAGTGCATGGGGATGCGGCCATTGCTGGTCAAGGTTTGGTTTACGAGTTGGTGCAAATGGCACAATTGGAAGGTTATAAAACTGGCGGTACTATCCATATTGTAGTGAACAATCAAATTGGTTTTACTACGAACTATTTAGACGGTCGTTCTTCTACATATTGTACAGATGTTGGAAAAGTAACCTTATCACCTGTATTGCATGTAAATGCAGATGATGCAGAGGCTGTAGTTCACGCTGTTTTATTTGCGTTAGACTTCAGAATGAAATTTAAAAGAGATGTTTTTATAGATCTTTTAGGCTATAGAAAATACGGGCATAATGAAGGGGATGAACCTAGATTTACACAACCCAAACTTTATAAAGCAATTGCAAAGCACGAAAATCCAAGAGATATTTATGCAGAAAAATTGATAAAAAGTGGTGTAATTGAAGAAGGCTATGTTAAAAAGCTGGAAGAAGAATATAAGGCCAAATTAGAAGAAGAACTGGAAGATTCCAGAAAAGAAGATACTACAAGGATCACTCCTTTCATGCAAGATGAATGGGAAGGCTACGAAAATGTACAGGAAGATACCATGATGGCTCCTGTGGATACTACTATAGATATAGAGACGCTTGATAAGGTTGCAAAAGTGATCTCTAAGCTTCCTAAGGATAAAAAGTTCCTTAGAAAGATAGCGAAACTTATCGAAGCAAGAGAGACTATGTATTTTGACACCAATCAATTAGACTGGGCGATGGCAGAATTACTGGCCTATGGTACGTTGATGACAGAAGGCTATAGTGTGCGAATGAGCGGACAGGATGTGGAAAGGGGAACTTTTTCTCATCGTCATGCTATTGTAAAAGTTGAAGACAGTGAAGAAGAGATCATACTTCACAATAATATTCCAGACCGAAAAGGAAAATTCAGTATTTACAATTCTCTATTATCCGAATATGGTGTCGTTGGATTCGATTATGGGTATGCTATGGCAAGTCCAGATACGCTTACCATTTGGGAAGCTCAATTTGGAGATTTTGTAAATGGAGCCCAGATTATAATGGATCAATATCTTTCGGCTGCAGAAGACAAATGGAAACTTCAAAACGGATTGGTGATGTTATTGCCACATGGATATGAAGGGCAAGGGGCAGAGCACTCATCTGGTAGAATGGAACGATTCTTACAACTTTGTGCAACAGACAATATGTTTGTGGCCGATGTTACAACTCCTGCAAATATGTTTCATTTGTTAAGAAGGCAAATGAAAGTGAACTATAGAAAACCACTTATTATTTTTACTCCAAAAAGTTTGTTAAGGCACCCAAAAGTTCTTTCAACTAAAGAAGAATTTGCTACAGGAACTTTCCAGACAGTTATAGATGATGCTTCAGCTAAGGTTGATAAAGTAAAATCTTTGGTGTTTTGTACAGGGAAATTCTACTACGATCTTTTAGAGTATCAGGAAGAGAATAAGCGAGATGATATTGCACTAGTTAGAGTAGAGCAACTATTTCCTTTACCTGAAAAGAAGATAAAAGAAGTAATGGCTAAATATAAGAATACCGATGATATTGTTTGGGCTCAGGAAGAACCAAGAAATATGGGTGCATATAGTTACTTATTATTACATTTTGATGAAGCAAAAAGCTTTAGAGTATGTAGTAGAAAATTCTATGGATCTCCGGCAGCAGGTAGTTCAGTAAGATTTAAAAAACGACACGAAAAAGTAATTGCAAGTGTGTTTGATAAAACTATGGTTTAATCAAATTCCAATACTAATTAATAAAACATCCTTTCTTGGTAGCAAGGAAGATTCAAAAACATAAAACAAAAGATCATGGCTTTAGAAATGAAAGTTCCTTCTCCGGGAGAATCTATTACAGAGGTTGAAATTGCTCAATGGCTAGTAGAAGACGGAGATTATGTAGAAAAAGATCAGCCAATTGCTGAAGTGGATAGCGATAAGGCAACCTTAGAACTTCCTGCTGAAGCTAGTGGAATTATCACATTGAAAGCTGAAGAAGGTGATGCTGTTGCTGTTGGTGCGGTAGTTTGTTTAATAGATACAGATGCTCCAAAACCTGGTGGGGACACTAAAGAAAAAACTGAATCTAAAACTGAATCTAAGGATAAATCAGCAGAAGAGGAAGTTAAAGAGAAAAGAGAAGAAGCCTCTACAAAAGCTAGTAGTGATAAAGGAGAAGCTTTAACACAAACTCCTTCTAAGCCTTCAACTCCTTCCCAGCAACAAGATAAAACCTATGCAACAGGAACTCCATCACCTTCAGCAAAGAAGATCTTGGACGAAAAAGGGATAGATTCTAAATCTGTTTCTGGGTCTGGTCGTGACGGGAGAATTACCAAGGAAGATGCAGTACAGGCAAAAGCTTCTATGGGGACTCCTGGAACTGGAAAAAGAGGTGAAGAGCGCAAGAAAATGTCTATGTTACGTCGTAAAGTAGCAGAGCGTTTAGTAAATGTTAAAAATGAAACTGCTATGCTTACTACTTTTAACGAAGTGGATATGTCGGCAATTTTCTCTTTGCGTAAACAATATAAGGAGGAGTTTAAAGATAAGCACGGCGTTGGTTTAGGCTTTATGTCTTTCTTTACTCTTGCTGTGGTTAGAGCTTTGGAGTTATATCCAGATGTAAACTCTATGATAGATGGGGATTACCAAATAAAACATGATTACAAAGATATTAGTATTGCGGTTTCTGGTCCTAAAGGGCTTATGGTACCAGTAATGCGTAATGTAGAAAATATGGGCTTTAGAGCTGTAGAAGAAGATGTAAAACGTCTTGCTCTAAGAGCTAGAGATGGAAATATTACTGTAGATGAAATGACAGGGGGTACTTTTACAATTACCAATGGTGGTGTATTTGGATCTATGTTATCTACTCCTATTATTAACCCACCTCAAAGTGGAATTCTAGGAATGCACAATATTGTAGAAAGACCAGTAGCTATAGATGGTCACGTAGAGATTAGACCTATTATGTATGTTGCTTTGTCTTATGACCACAGAGTGATAGATGGTAGAGAATCTGTTGGTTTCTTAGTTGCGGTAAAAGAAGCATTAGAAAGTCCAGAGGAATTATTGATGGATAACGATGTGAAAAGAGCCTTGGAACTCTAGTTAATAAGATTATTAAATAAAAAAAGCTCGCAACTTCTAAAGTTGCGAGCTTTTTTTTGGCTTATTTCAATTAAAATAATGCTATCAATGTTAGTATATTCAAAAGAAGTATTGCGATAATTGCTATTGTAAGCAAGACAAATGCCGCATTAGTAAAAACTTTTCTTTTTGCCAAACTTGCTATGATATCTATTTTCATATTCAAATTTAGCAGGAAACAATGGATATTTTAATGGGGGTTTTTCCCCATTTTTATAAATTATTTTAAATACAGCGCTCTATTTTTATAATCTATAACTGCTTTTCCTTTTTTTAATATATCTGCACCAATAATTCCATGTACTTTTTCAGCTTTATGGTTTACTAAGGCTTCATTTACATGGGTAAGATCAAAAAGAACAAGGTCTAATTTTTTAGTTTTCCAGCCCTCAATTCCAATACTATTCTTTAAAGCGATCTGGGTTAACATATTAGTAGCGCCAGCTCCTGCGGCTCTAACCTTACTGTCTTCACCCAACAGTTTGAAATGAGTTGCAGCATCAAAGCCTACACAGGTGCTAGAAGCACCAGTATCTAGAATGAAATTACCCTGTACTTCATTTATTTTTGCCACCAATTCAAAGTGATTGGTTTCAGTATATTTTAATTTTATGCGATGATAGCCTTTGCGCTCTAATAATTTCCTTAGGGATGACATTCTTTATGTTTTGACAAAGATAGGTCTTCAAAATAAATTATTTTTGCAATTATGATTTTAACAGATACTCACACGCATTTATATAGTAAGGATTTTGATTCCGATAGAGAAGTAGCTGTCAATAAGGCTATTGAAAACGGAATTAGCCGCTTTTTTATCCCGGCTATAGATTCTTCTCATACAAAAAGCATGTATGCTCTAGAAACTCAATTTCCAGACAACATTTTTCTAATGATGGGATTACACCCAACCTCTGTTAAGGAGGATTTTGAAAAGGAATTGCAACATATTGAGGAGCAATTTAAAAAAAGGAGTTTTTATGCTATAGGTGAAATAGGAATAGATCTTTATTGGGATAAAACGCTACTTAAAGAACAGCAAATAGCCTTTAAGCGTCAAATTCAATTGGCTAAATCTAAAAACCTACCAATAGTAATTCATTGTAGAGATGCATTCGATGAGGTTTTTGAAGTGTTGGAGTCTGAAAAAGGAGATGATCTTTTTGGGATTTTTCATTGTTTTACTGGTAATAAAAAGCAGGCTTTAAAAGCACTTTCTTATAATATGAAACTGGGAATAGGTGGTGTTGTCACTTTTAAAAATGGGGGTTTAGATAAATTTTTAGCGGAAATACCTATTGAGCATATAGTTTTAGAGACAGATTCACCCTATTTAGCCCCTGCACCATACAGAGGTAAAAGAAATGAAAGTGCTTACATTCAGATAATAGCAGAGAAAATAGCAGCTCTTTACGATCTCGATCTAGAGGAGGTTGCTGCTATTACCACGAAAAACTCCAAAGATATATTCGGTGTGTAATGTGGGGAATTAACATATTATTTTGTTCATTTGTGAAGCTAACCAAAAAGTGCACGTGTCCAACTTCGAAGAAATAAGATTTTATAATGATAATGAGGTGCAAGCTGCTTTAAATAAGTATGCTAATCACCCGATGGTTAAAGCGTTGTTACAGTTTACATTTCCTGAAATGTCATTTGAGGAGATTAAACAAATCTTAAACGATTGCCATTCCATCCGAGATTTTCAAGGAAAAGTCATTTATCATTCCGTAAAAAAAGTATTAGAAAAAAGCTCTGAGGGGCTTTCTTATAGTGGTTTTGATAAGCTAAAAAAAGATGAGTCTTATATGTTTATTTCTAATCATAGGGATATCATATTAGATACCAGTCTAATTAATTGTGCTTTATATGAGCAAGATTTAGTGATGACTGCTTCAGCGATTGGAGATAATCTAGTTCAAAAACCATTTTTATTATTATTATCTAAACTCAATAGAAATTTTCTTGTTCAACGTGGACTTACTCCCAGGGAGATGCTTCGCAGTTCGTTGAATCTTTCAGAATATATTCGACATTTATTGCTAGAAGAGAATAGATCTGTTTGGATGGCACAACGAGAAGGCCGCACCAAAGATGGTAATGATGTTACTCAACAAGGAGTGCTTAAAATGCTAGCTATGGCTAAGGGCGACATGAGTATTTCTGAATATTTTTCAAAAATAAAAATTGTTCCAGTCTCCATCTCTTACGAGTTTGATCCTACAGATGTTCTTAAAATGCCAGAGTTGATGGCTAAGAGAAATGAAGAGATTTATAAAAAATCTGAACACGAGGATTTTAATTCGATTCTTAAGGGTGCGCTTGGAAATAAGGGAAGGATCCATATTACTGCTGGAGAAATACTAAAAGAAAACTGGTTTGGGGAATTAGATAAAACAGAGCATTCTGTTAACGAGCAACTGAAAGCTATCGCTGGAGCTATTGATTCTAAGATCTATAAAAATTACAAACTTTGGCCTGCAAATTATGTTGCCTGCGATCTTTTAACTAATTCTGAAGCACACGCCAGCAGATATACAGACAAAGAAAAAAGGCAGTTCGAAAGAAGGTTAACTCGAAGGGTAGATGTTAAAAACTCCCTTGAAGTTAATAGTTACCTTTTAATGTATGCTAATCCTGTGATAAATCATGAAGCCCTAAATGAAAACAAAATCTAATATTTTATTAATTTATACCGGGGGAACCATTGGTATGATTAAAGATTTTGAAACCGGTGCTCTAAAGGCCTTTAATTTTAGTGAATTGCTTCAAAATATTCCTGAGTTAAAATTACTGGAACATTCCATAGATACGGTAAGTTTTAAGGAGCCCATAGACTCTTCTAATATGAATCCAGGGAATTGGATTCGAATTGGAGAGATCATTGAAGAGAGATACGAGGATTATGACGGATTTGTGGTCTTACATGGGAGTGATACCATGTCTTATACTGCTTCTGCCTTAAGCTTCATGTTCGAGAACCTTACAAAACCAGTCGTCTTTACGGGTTCTCAATTACCTATTGGTGATTTAAGAACAGATGCCAAAGAAAATCTAATTACAAGTATTCAAATTGCAGGATTGCAAAGACAAGGGCGTCCTGTTATTTCTGAAGTTTGCCTTTATTTTGAATATAAATTATATAGAGCGAATAGAACTACGAAGATAAATGCAGAACATTTTCAAGCATTTTCTTCTCCCAATTATCCGCCTTTAGTAGAGTCTGGAGTATATTTATCAGTAAATCATTCGGCTCTTTGGTCAACAAATAGAAGAAAAAAGGTAAAACTGCATAAAGATTTCAACTCAGATGTACTTATTTTAAAGATGTTTCCGGGAATAACAGAAAGTACAGTTGCGCATATTTTGGCGAAGAAAAATCTGCGAGGTGTTATATTAGAGACATTTGGTAGCGGAAATGCACCAACAGATGCGTGGTTTATTAATTTACTAAAAAAACATATTTCTAAAGGTTTAGTGGTCATTAATGTTACTCAGTGTGTCGCGGGCAGTGTGGCAATGGGCAATTACGAGACCAGTACGCAATTAAAGAAAATAGGAGTGGTTTCTGGAAAAGACATAACTACAGAAGCTGCAATCGCAAAATTAATGTACCTTTTAGGAAAAAAATTATCACCTAAAGTATTCAAAACCATCTATGAGACTTCCTTGCGTGGGGAAATGTTATAAATATTAACGATTCTTATTTTGATGGTAATTTTTTTTTTTTGTTATTTGGCGCATTAATTAAAATAAGCTAATTAGAGAGGTGGCCGAGTGGTCGAAGGCGCACGCCTGGAAAGCGTGTATACGCCAAAAGCGTATCGAGGGTTCGAATCCCTTCCTCTCTGCAATTTATTTTTATTAAAAGTTTATTTTTATATCTTTAACCCTTTAACTAATTAATTTAAGACAAACAGTAATGAAAAGATTATTTTCAACTTTGGTAATCGCTTCGATTATGTTATTTGGAGCCGCACAAGCTAATGCGACAATTAATGTAAACATCTTACCTGATAATATCCAGACGATTGTTCAGGATGACGAAGCAAGCCTCGATACAGAAGAGGAAGATTTAGGTTTTCACCAAGAACTTAAAAAGCGTTTTATAGAAGGTGGTGCCGGATTTATGGGTATCGTACTTTTATGTTTAATTCTTGGTTTGGCCATTGCCATTGAGAGAATTATCTTTTTAAACTTATCTACAACAAACACTAAGAAATTAGCTCAGGATGTTGAAGATGCATTAAATAATGGTGGAGTAGAAGCTGCTAAAGAAGTTTGTAGAAACACAAGCGGACCAGTTGCCTCTATTTATTACCAAGGACTAGATCGTGCAGACGAAAGTATTGAAGCTGCTGAGAAAGCTGTTGTTGCTTACGGTGGTGTACAAATGGGACAACTTGAAAAGAATGTTTCTTGGGTATCTTTATTTATCGCTTTGGCTCCTATGTTAGGATTCATGGGTACAGTAATTGGGATGATCCAAGCCTTCGATAAAATTGAAGCAGCAGGAGATATGCAGCCTTCATTGGTAGCAGGTGGTATTAAAGTAGCACTTCTTACAACTGTATTTGGTTTGATCGTAGCGATTATTCTTCAGATTTTTTATAATTACATCATCGCTAAGATCGATAGTATTGTAAATGATATGGAAGATGCTTCTATCTTATTGATCGACATGTTAGTTGATTACAAAAACAAAAAAAGAATCTAAGAAATAATAAATCATGACCATACACAAAGTTTTAAAATATTTAGCACTTGTTATTGGTGTAATAGGTCTTATCCTTTTGGGTAGAATTATTATAGCTGGTGATGATGCTATTTCCGCCTCAGCGGCAGATCAAAATAGTTTACTAGAACCTATGATGTGGGTTGGCTATATAGTATTAGCTATCTGTATATTGATAGTTGCTTTCTTTGTAATTAAAGGTTTGTTCACTGGAAAAGTGAAGAACACACTAATTTCTGTAGGAGCATTTGTACTAGTAGTAGTTATAGCTTACGTCTTAACTAATGGAACTGAAGTTCAACTTAAGGATGGTGATACACTTTCTGCAAGTGGAGACCATTGGGTTGGTGCCGGATTAGTAGTATTTTATATTCTAGCAGGGATTGCTGTTGGAGCAATGGTGCTTTCCGGAATAAAGAAATTAATAAAATAAATTATGGCTAAAAGATCAGCACCAGAAGTTAATGCCGGCTCTATGGCCGATATAGCATTCTTGCTATTAATTTTCTTTCTGGTTACTACAACAATTGAGACCGATAGGGGAATCAGCCGTAAATTGCCCCCTATTCAAGATGAGAACGTTGAGCCACCAGTTATTAAGCAGAAAAACATCTTTACTGTAATAGTTAATAGAAATAACGACTTATTTGTGGAAGATCAAATAATGGAACTGAGCGAATTGCGTGAAGCTGCTAAGGTCTTTCTAGATAATGGAGGAGGAGTTGGTGAAGATGGATGTTCTTACTGTCAAGGAGCTAGAGATCCACAATCATCAGATAATCCAAAGAAGGCTATTATCTCATTGGTAAATGACCGTAAAACTGAATATAGAACTTATATTTCTGTACAGAATGAACTGGTTGCTGCATATAATGAGTTGAGAAACAGGGAATCACAAAGATTGTTCGGTATGGATTATACTGAAATGGAAGATAAATACAATGATCCTAATTTTAAAGGAAATAAGGAGAAGTTGGAAACGCAGATAGATCAAGTGAAGGGAATGTATCCTCAGTTATTATCTGAAGCAGAGCCAAAAAGCTCATAGATTAGTATAATATTTTTAATTCAATCTAGATATGTCTAAATTTAAAAAGAAAAAGAGTGGTGAATTACCGGCGGTAAATACGGCTTCATTGCCAGATATCGTTTTTATGTTGCTTTTCTTTTTTATGGTGGCTACTGTAATGCGTCAAAATACTTTGATGATTGAAAATAAGTTACCTTTTGCAGACCAAGTAGAAAAGTTGGATAGAAAGGAATTGGTAAGTTATATTTATGCAGGTAAGCCAAGCGAAAGATATCAAAAAACAGCTGGTACTGAGGCTCGAATTCAGTTAAACGATAAATTTGCTACTGTTAGTGAAATTCAGCAATTTATCTACGCAGAAAGAGAGACTAAACGTGAAGAGTTAATTCCTTATTTAACAACTGCTTTAAAAGTAGATGTTGAAACCAATATGGGATTAGTATCTGATATTAAACAAGAATTAAGAAAAGCAGAAGCACTTAAAATTAACTACACAACCCGTATTGGAGAGGTAGCTAAGAATAGGTAATAACTGTTACTTTACTGTTTATAAAACATCCCATCTGGATCTACCGGATGGGATGTTTTTTTTATATTTAACTTTCTGAATATTTACAGGAACTAAGCTTTTAAAAATGAAAAAACTCTTATTTTTTGCTTTTGGCCTTTTCACATTGTGGCCTTCATTTTCACAGGCAGTTGCTGTAGACACTCTTATAAAACCAATAGATAGTCTCTACAGGGAAGATCAGTTTTATGTTGGCTTAACGTTTCACCTTTTAAGTGATCTCCCTGAGTCTGTTGCCCAATCTGGTTTTTCAGGAGGAGTGCATCTTGGTTTTATCAGGGATTTCCCTATCAATAAACGTCGGAATATAGCTTTAGGAGCCGGATTGGGTTGGTCTTTAAACTCGTATGGACAAGAAATGTTTATTGGGGAAGACGAAAATAATAATACGATCTTCAGAAATTTAAGTGATCCGGAAGTAGATTATGACTTTAATAGATTTTCTACTCAGCTTATAGAAGTGCCCTTAGAATTTAGATGGCGAACTTCTACTCCAGATTCTTATAAGTTCTGGAGAATATATACAGGATTTAGATTGGGATATATTTATTATTTTAAGTCTAATTATAGACAAGACTCTAATCAAGTCATTCAAACAGATG
>JAGXIK010000006.1 GCA_024635715.1 Gillisia sp. | reverse complement strand
TTATTTATATTTAGTTATTTATCCACAAGATTGGGGCGGAACAGGTAATTATGGTGATATAGAGAATACAGGAGTACCAGTTCAGCTTTCATGGAATATGGTTAATGAACTATTAAACGATGATGGAACAACTAACGAATATTTACACCTATTAGTTGGTGAATGTGAGAATGCACTTGATGGTGATGGCACTATTCCAGGTGGAGGTGGTGGAGGTAATGAATGTAATCCAGCAAGTCCTAATGCCGATTGTGATGATGATGATATTTTAAATAAATGTGATACAGATAATCCAAATTATAGTTCTTTTGACTGTGATGGGGATGATGTATTAAATGGAGTAGATGCATGTCCTAATACTGAAGTTTTATCAGGTCAAGTAGATCCAGATGGAGATGGTTGTTGGACAGATCCAGTTGTTGATACGTGTACAATTAATGCAACTGATGCAGGTTGTAGTAAATATTATTTAGAAGGGATTACTGGCTTTACTGAAGTTACAACTGTAGGCTTACCAATATTTCAACTTTTCTTACTAGGTAGTGGTGATTCTATTGGTACTGCAACTATCCAATTAAGTCTAACAGGTTATCCTGTAATTACTATACTATTAAATGAAGGTTATTCATTAAATGATTATAGAATTGTAGTTAAGGATAATTTAGACTCAACAGAATTTTGTCAAAGTATGAATGATGTTCCACCTCCAAGTGGAGATGAGCCGGATGCATTTTTAGAGTTTAGTGAAACTTCAGGATTTACTGGAAATTATTTTGTTAAGATAGAAACTAATGCATGTCCATAGTTTTTAAAATCAAAAACTGACTCCAGTGGATTTGTCAACCGGGGGGATGACGTGTTTGCTGAGTTAGTTTTATTACACCAGTAGTTATTTTAATAATAATTAGAGGTGTTAATAGAAGAGGCTGTCCGATTTATTTCGGGCAGCTTTTTCTTTTGTTCAAAATGTTAAAGTTAAATAAAAGTTAAAAAAAAATACCATTTAACGTTTTTTTATGTATTTTAGCGATTGTTAATAGGAAACACTCATATCTCCCCCCTAATGAGCTGTTGTTTGGAGTTCAATTCTAAAAAAGGAATTGAATCCATAAATTTTTACTAATATTTATTGGAAATAAATAATTAATATCATTAATAGATATAAATAATAAAATCATTAGTAATTATAAATATCTGATGTTTAAATATTTATGAAGCGATGATGTTTTTTTTGGAACGAACTTTGAATAAAAACAAACTCATAATAATTTGTTAATAACCAGAACAAGAAGTATTTAATAAAAAGAACTTGTTCATTTAAATTTTAAAACCCCGATTTATGAAGAGATCAAATTTATTGTATTTACTGCCGGCTTTAGCTATTCTGTCTTGTAGTAAAGATGAAATCACCCCAAACACAGAAGAGCAATTAATTGAAAACAAAGAATTAGCAGCAAACGTAGAGGTAGCCTACCCAGATGACTTCGGACTCTTATCTGATGTTTACTATGCAGGTAAGAAAATTACTGTAGAAGAAATAGATGGCGATTATATTTACGAAGGAGATATTGTTTTCTCAAATGATATGATTACCTCACGAGATGTAAAAGTTGTTTTTGAGAAAGGTGAGGAGATTCCGGCACAAAAGAGTGTAGGTAGAACATCTGCAAGATGGCCTAATAATACTGTATACTATTCTATAGATAGTAGTCTTCCGGATAAAAACAGAGCGACAGATGCTATTCAGCATTGGGAAGCAAATACCAATCTTAAATTTGTTCAAAGAACAAGTCAATCCAATTATATTTATTTTACACCAGGTTCTGGTTGTTCCTCTTATGTAGGAATGGTTGGGGGTAGACAAAATATTACCTTGGCAAGTGCATGTTCTACTGGAAATACTATACACGAAGTGGGGCATGCAGTAGGATTATGGCATGAGCAGAGTAGGGTAGACCGAGACAAACATATTAAGATCAATTATTCTAATATCCAAAGTGGTAGAGAGCATAATTTTAAAACGTATGCAGAAAATGGATCTGATGGTGATGAATTCACTTCAAATTTAGATTTTGGATCTATCATGTTATATAGCTCTTATTCTTTTTCTAGCAATGGACAACCAACTATTGTAAAAGTAGATGGAAGTACTTATACTACTCAGAGAAACGCCCTTTCTTCAGGAGATAAAACCGGTATAAATGCCATGTATCCATCTGGGAATACAGGAGGAACAACAGAGCCTGTTGCACCTACTTATATTAATGGAGAGTATTATACCATAAGTGGATTAACTGTTTTACGTTATCGAGATACTTGGTTCTATAATGGAACTTATGGTTGGAGAGAAGTAAAGCTTTATAAAGGCTATTGGTATTGGGCATAATTTTATAAGATCTCTGAGGTTGCATTACTTCAGAGATCTTTTAATTAGTGTGGACTATCCTGCACAAACGTGTAAATTTTCTACACAACAAAATTTCCGACAAATTTTTTTCACAGCCTTTTCTATTAACACCCTTATTTTTTCAATTAATAAAATTGAGAGATAAATATTACAGCGTCCCCTCATAATGTTTAGTATAAATTTTAATTAAAAACCTACTTATGAAAAAACGTAGTTTAATTTATTTACTGCCTGCAATGGTTTTGTTCTCTTGTAGCGACGAACCAGTTAATGAATCTGAAACAGAGCAGGGTTTCAATAAGTCTGAAATCACATTTGATAACATTGAATTGGCATTTCCTGGAGAATCAGGGAAAGTAGCTGATGTCTATTTCGCAGGAAAGAAAATTCCTATAGAAAACATTAAAGGAAGTCTAGTGTATCAAGGAGATATTATATTCTCTAATGATATGGTTACAGATAATCCAATAAAATTAGTTTATAATAAAGGAGAACAACCATCACAGCAAAAGAGTGTTGGAAGAACTTCAAGTTATTGGCCAGATAATATCGTTTATTATGATATAGATGGCTCACTTCCAGATCAGGCTAGAGTGACAGATGCAATAGCGCATTGGGAATCCAATACCGCAGTTAAATTTGTGCAACGTTCTGGAGAATCCAATTATGTTTATTTCACACCTGGCGGAGGATGCTCTTCTTACGTAGGAATGGTTGGCGGAAGACAAAATATCACACTGGCTAGTGGGTGTTCTACTGGGAATACTATTCACGAGATAGGTCATGCAGTTGGTCTATGGCACGAGCAGAGTAGGATAGATAGAGATAACTATATAACTATTAATTTTGAAAATATCACATCTGGTACAGAACATAATTTTAGAACTTATGAAGAAAGTGGATATGATGGAGATGAATTTACATCGACTCTAGATTTCGGTTCTATAATGATGTATAGTTCTTATTCTTTTTCCAATAATGGGCAGCCAACTATTGTTAAACTAGATGGTAGTACTTATTCAGCTCAAAGAAGCGGACTTTCTACAGATGATAAAGCGGGAATTAACAGTATGTATCCAGGTGAAACTGGTGGCGGCGGTACTGTATCTCCACCACCAACAGAACCAGAACCAACTCCAACAGAGCCGGAGCCAACTAATCCTGAACCTACAAACCCAGAACCAACCTATATAAATGGTGAATATTATACTATTGCAGGTTTAACTGTATTAAGAAAAAAGGATAAATGGTTATATAAGAAAGATAGAGGAGGCTGGCAAGAAGTAGAATTGATTGACGGTACTTGGTACAATGTGAATTAAATTCAAAAATATATTTTATGAAAACCCGAAGCTTTTAGTTTCGGGTTTTTTGATGAATAAATTCGAGAGGGACTTAATTGAGGAGTTGTGTAATCTAACATGAAGTAAATCAACACAATTATTATCAAAGAGGAAGGACAGAGTTTTCTCAACAAACTTTTGAAAAAAGATTCACAGCTAGTTTTAAATGTTTATCCAAAATACAGGATTTTTCCCCTTTTCTATATTAGAGTTTTGTTTTAAATTTGTTTCTTATTACAAATATATCTTCCTTAAAGATATCCCCGTTTACCTCCTCCCATTTTAAAAACTACCCTTTTAGCACAAATGTTTAGATAACTTTCTATGATATTCTAAGGATTCACAAAACTCTTAGAATTGATTTCAATGTTTAATTTAAACTATTTAATTATGAAAAAGTTCGAAATTATGCTCTCGCTCTTATTTGTTGCTTTCTTACTTCTAAGTTGTAGCAACACCGATGATTCGAGTATTATTGCCGATGATCCTATCGGCATGGGAATTCTATCTTTTGGTGTGACACCAATTGAAACTTCACGAAGTATGCAATCTGGCGATCTATTGAATAAACAAGCTGCCTGTTCCACTTCAGAACTAAAATATGTGCGCATGGCGCTTAAAGACAGTCAAGGAAATTGTTTTTATGGAAATAACAAAACTGGCTTTCATGAGTTAGAAATGGATCCTTTGGGATTGGATACTAATAATGATGAGGTCATAGATACATGGAATACTTCTAATGATCATAAACTGCTATTACCTGTTGGGAATTACACCTTGGAATATTTAGCAGTTACTAATAATAAAGGCAAAGATTCCAAGATAATTTTAATGGCTCCCAAAAGAGGTGAGGAAGAAAATGCCCTGCAGTATTATAATTTAGTAAGTAATTCTTTACCCATAGAGTTTACGATTAGAGAAGGTGTAGAACATTATATTCCATTGGAGGCACTTTGTTTTAGAATAGAACATGCATATGAGTTTGGTTTTGTTTTTATCGAACTTGAAGATCCTAATCCATTTTATTTATGTGCTCAATAAACTTTAAAATCCAATTGCCGTATCATCCCCCCTTTTATCTGCACCACCTTCAAGATTACCGTTAGGTAGTTTTAATATAGCATCTACTTTCCCTAAAATAGGAGAATCTTTCTCATTTACTATGTATCCTTTTGCTTCTAAAATTTGAAGCATCTCTTTATCGAAAGAATTTGGTTCAAACCTAATCTCATCTGGAAGCCATTGATGGTGGAATCTTGGAGCATTGACTGCCTCTTGCATATTCATTCCAAATTCCGATACATTTAGAATTGTTTGTAGCACCGAAGTGATAATTGTTGAACCGCCTGGCGTTCCCACGCTCATCCAAAATTTGCCGTCTTTTTCTACAATTGTTGGCGTCATAGAGCTTAACATTCTTTTTTCTGGAGCAATAGAATTGGCTTCAGCACCAATAAGTCCAAACATGTTTGGCACTCCTGGTTTTGCACTAAAATCGTCCATTTCATTATTCAGAAAAAAGCCTAATTCTTCCACATATAATTTAGATCCATAAGCCCCATTTAAAGTTGAAGTTACTGCAATCGCATTTCCAAATTGATCTACAATAGAGTAATGGGTAGTTTCTAAACTTTCGTACCCTGGAATTGCACCATGTTTTAAGCTGTTTGAGGGTGTTGCTTTATCAAAGCTGAAATTTTCCATACGTACATCCAGATAGCTTTCACTAGTCAACTTCTCAACTGGAACATCATAAAAATCTGGATCCCCCAAATAATAACTTCTATCTGCATAAGCCCGTCTCTCCGCTTCCGTAATAACTTGAATCGTTTTTAAACTATTATGACCAAATTCTTGAAGGGGAAATTTTTCTAAAGTTTTCAGGATCTGTGCCAATGCAACCCCACCACTGGAAGGTGGAGCCATAGAAATAACTCTCAAATTCTTATAATTAAAAGTGATTGGCTTTCTCCATACAGTTTCGTAAGATTTTAAATCTTCTAAAGTGATAATCCCACCATTATCCTGAATAAAATCAACTAGTATTTCCCCGGTCTCTCCTCCATAATATTCACTTCTCCCATTATCTGCTAACTTCTGAAGCGTTTTTGCGAGTGCTAAATTTTTTACGGTATCACCAGTTTTAAAGCTTTTGGTGTATAAAATGGATGTTTTATTAACCTGCCCAAAAAGTCCCTGATGGCTATTAAAACTTTTCGCCTGGCCTTCAGATACTACATATCCTTTTTTTGCCAGTGCGATAACAGGAGCTAAAATGGTTTCTATTGGAAGGGAACCTAATTTTTCATGAACAGAGAAAATTCCGGCAACTGTACCAGGAACCCCTATCGCTAAACTGCCTAACTGACTTTTTTCTGAAATTGCATTTCCATTTTCATCTAAATACATATCCTTAGAAGCCGCAAGCGGTGCTTTTTCTCGAAAATCCAGACTTCCTATTTCTCCATTTGCTTTTCTATAAACCATAAATCCGCCGCCACCTAAACTTCCGGCAAAGGGATAGCTTACAGCAAGTGCCATTTCTGTAGCAACCATCGCATCAAAAGCATT
>JAGXIK010000061.1 GCA_024635715.1 Gillisia sp. | reverse complement strand
TCGTTCAGCCAATGCTTGGTTACATACTCGTCATCATCTACAAAAACAATAAAATCTGGTTCTAATAAAAGTGCCTTCTCCATTATTTCATTTCTAACATTGGAAAGGCCTTTTAAAGGGTAATTATGATAATGAAGCTTAAAGTTGTTGAGAGGACCGCTACTTTTAAGCTTTAAGCTAATGGCTTCTGCAGTTTGGTCTTTATCATTATCTACAATCAAAATATCTATCGCCGAAATAAACTTCTTATCAATGGTACAGGTATAAATACTATTGACCAATTTCTCTAACATCAGTGGTCTCTTATAAGTTGGAATGCCAATTACTAAATGGTTCATCGAAGTATTATTTTTAAATAACCGCTTTTTTTCCTGCCGTTGTTAAAATCATCTGTTCAAATTCCCTTGCGACCAGATTTGAATCATGACGTGTTTCAGCAATATTTTTAGCTGCTTGAGCTATTTGTTTCCTTTGGGACCTGTCCAGAAACAAGTTCTTTAACTTTTCAGTTAGAACAGCTACACTGTTTTCTGTAACTACTGCCGCCCAATTATATTTTTCAGCATATTGAATCAAGGCAGTGTCTTGCGGAGCAAAAATGATTATTGGTGTACCACTTGCCATGTATTCCGGAGCTTTTGTGGGCATTGAATATTTAATATAGCTTTTGGATTCCGGACTAAAGTCATATGGAAGAATCAAAATATCAGCCTGGGCAAAAACTGTGGGAAGATCTTCATATGCTACAAAATCCTGGTGTTTAACATTCTTAAAATTATTGATCCAATTGGGGGCATTTTCAGCCTGGATTATAAATTTTATATCGGTATGGAGTTCTTTGTTAAGCCTTTTTACCGCTTCAGCTATATTCTTTAAAGATTTATCAATCCCAAGACCTATCCTTCCGGCATATAACAATGTTGGACTATTGGTAAGTTGATAATTGTTCCTTTGCGCCTTTTTCCAAAAGTTAAGGTTTATAGGGTTATGAAAAGTGACAAAATCTCTTCCATAACGGTTTTTATATTCTTCGCACATATACTCACTGATTCCCATCAGCAAGTCTGCTTTATTCAACAGATGTCTGAATTCTCTATCTATTTTTCGTTCCCAATATTTTTTCATAGGGCCTCTTACTCCTATTAAGGAAGGCCAATCATCCATCATATGAAAAATAATGGGTCTTTTTTTATATTTAATTATCTCATTACAAAAATGAATACTTTCTCTTGTTTCGGCCTGCATGTAATATACATCAGGGTCAATATCATCCAACCACCTACAAAAACTTGAAGACAAACTTGTTTTTGCCTGAAAATGGGAAATACCTATATAATCAAAAATTGGAACTATATATTCAAGAATCAGTTTTACCCGAAATATTGATCTTTCAACAACCACCTTATTTTTAACATTTGTTCTTTCATCAATATTTATAGGTCCTGAATAATATTTTCGGCTGAAAAGATCTAATGGAAAAATCCATTTGCGTTCTTCAGAACCCAATTGATAATAGTTATTGCATGGTGTGGGATCCATGTTTTCAGTAAGCAAGTACCCCAAACAGGCTACTGCCAATTTCTTCCTTTCCCAATTACAAAAAAGATTTGAGAGGGTAATACCACCGCCCGTATTTTTATTAAAGGGTTGGTTGATTATTAATACTTTTGGTAATGACATAGCTATAATTTAACTATTGGATATTGGATATTTTGAGTTAGAATCTATATACCCTCTAAAATAATCGACAAGAATCTGTTCTGGCATATATCTTATGTTTTTGGAATAGCAAATCCCAACTGCTATCCACAATAAAACATACTGCATAGTGAATGTATGAATTGTCGATGGGTACATATTTAATAATACCCATACGATCCAAATAGCGGCCGCTTTGCTTAACAAATTGCTTGAATAAAAAAGTCCTTTAAAAATGGCGGGGATAGTTATCAATAAAAAAAGAGCTAGTGAAATAAGTCCTCCTTTCAAGATTATTTGAAGATAATCTGTTTCAATGGTACTCCTATAGCCGGTTACATCATTAGGATCTATACCTGGACAAAAATATTCTCCCATCATTCCCTTACCTATAATCCAGTCTAGTGAGCTTAAATCCTGATGAAAGCATATTTCTACTGTGGATCGAGTGTCTTCCAATCCTCGATCTATAATATGATCAAAGACGCCATTTTTGTGAGAAGTGAAAAATTCCAATCCGAATATAAATAATATCCCACCACATATAATTGTAAGCAGCACTAAAAAAAATTTATTTCTGGTTTGAGACAGATAAAGTAAATAAGAAAAAATAGCGGTGAGGCCACACATAAAAAGTAATCCACGGCGAGCTCTTACAAGAGCGAAAAAAATTGTAACAAGTAATATTATGATAAGGAAAAATTTCCTTCGATTGGAATGATAACCGTATGCCATCAAAAGAAAGAAGGCCGGCACAGCAAGGGTTTTTGAAAAGTACTCTACAATGTTCAAACTGTTGAGGTTCTCTCCCTGGCTTAGAAGTTCCGAAAGGAAAAAAGCATCATAAAACAAAAAGGCAATTGCGAGAATGAATATAGCTTGAAATATTTTTCTTATGTAAAAGAGTTTAAGTGGCAATAGAATGAACAGCGGACTTAGATATAAAATTCCTCCAAACCATCCATCAAAAATCATGAATTTAATCTGATCATAATTGCTAGGGAAATCCCTTATAACAATAAATGATATCCAGAACATGTATAAGGAAAATAATACCTGCAAATAGGTATTTCTCAGCCTATATTTTGACAAGATGAAAAACGAGGGAATGAACAACAGGAGACCTATTATCTGCACAACCTGACAAATAATATAATTTACATAAGTGGTGGTCGATAAAGTATAACTCAATGTATATAACAAAAAACCAATCCACATGAGATTTACCAATTCACGTTCCCGGTAGGTAGTTTGCAAAAATGGTGTCAAACTTTTCTCCATGAAGTCTTAATTAAGCACACTTTTAATCAATTCACGATGTTTGTTCATAACAGTTGCCGGATCGAATTCCATTAATCTGTAGCCCGTTATACTTTCTTCCAAACAAAAAGCAATTCCCCTGGCAAGGTCTTCAGAATTCTTATATTCTGCTAAATAGCCGTTGCTTTTATGCTTAATTAATTCCGGAATTCCACCCACATTAAATGCGGCTACCGAAGTTCCACAGGATAAGGATTCCAGAATGGTATAAGGTAAATTATCGGCAAGAGAAGGAGCCACGAATACATTTGCCGCGTTGTAAATGACGGATGTTGCATATTCATTATCCACAAACCCCATGAATCTCGTCTCGAAGGGAATCGATTCTATGATTTCTGAATTAGGACCGCTTCCAAAAACCACGATCTGTATTTCCCTATTACCCGATTCATACAATAAATTAAGTGCCGCTTTTAGATATTCCCATCCTTTATATGGGCTGTTAATTGAAATCGCTCCAAAGGCAATTATATGTTTTTTACTGTCGAGATTAAGAATCTGCCTGGCTACTTTTCTGCTGAATGGTTTAAACAGCGATCTATCGATGATATTAGGAATATGAAATATAGGTTTATGACTTAATAATGCCGATTTCTGAGCACAGTCATATAACCATTTGCTTGGAGATACGAAATAAAGGTTTTGATATTTGGAATATAAATGCTGCTTCATATTAAATCCTCTATATGACAGATCTTTGACCTTATTATTATCAAAAAATTGACAATTTTGACATTGCCGGATATATTTATCACACTCAAAACTATGGTGACAACCTCCGGTGATCGCCCACATATCGTGCATCACGAAAATAACCGGTTTCTGCAACTGTGCCAGTTTCTCCAGACTTTGGATACTTAAAAAACCGTTTAATATCCAGTGTACGTAAATTACATCGGCTTGTCTTACTTCTTGTCTTTCAGAAACATTGGAGCCTAAGACTGGATAAGAAAATTTTCCGTATTTGGAAAACATATTCCTTGTAAGATATGCTTCTACCAAATTGTTGATTCTTGAGATTAGCCTGCCCTTCTTTCCCATCATCGAAATGCCCTGGCTCTCATTTTTATCTGGATATAACACCAGGATACTAGATTCAATTCCGGCTTCCATGAATGCTCGATGTAATCTGTTTGCAGGACTTGAAGAAGAACATCCATATTGTAGTTGTAGAACTTTAGTCATTATAGAATAACGGCTATTAAATTAGATTTATAATTTTTTGCTTGAAACTATGATACAGCAAACTTCCGTTGTATCCCAACCTTAAAAATTGGCCCTATCGCTCTTGCCATAAAGCGGTTTAACGCGATCACATCAGCATCTTTTAAAGGTAGCCTGTTACATCTGTTGGTGGTAAATAGAAATTTGAAGCCAGCTACATTGGCAACTTCTACCATGCTGCTGGAATAATTCCCATTAGGAAATGCAATTGTATTGGGAGAATAGCCAAAAATTTCGATTAAAATATCGTTCGCCTTTTTAAACTCTCCAGCAGCTTCTTCCAGAGTACTTAGGCATTTTAAACAATTTCCTTTTATCCATATGTGTAGTTTTTTGATTTACTTTATCCAAATCCCTTTTTTGTTCCATACTACAATCATATAATACTGAAGAGGGGCAACAATAAAACCATTGAAGTTTGCAATTATTGAAGCTAAAAAAAGCGAGTAAACCCCCATATTATAATAATTAATAAAGAGGTAGACAAGGCCAATAAATAAAAAGGGGCTAATAATACTGGACCAGAATTGTATGCGCAAAGCACTTATCCCATTTAAAAAACTAACATATTTGGATGCAAACATCATAGTGCAGAAGTAAAGAAAGCCACATAAAGACAACTCAAAACTTATGTCTACCATTCCCTCCCCAAGCCATAAAGTATAGACAGATTTCGAGAATATCAGCATAATTACACCTGCCATTATGAAAAAAACATTTAACAGGTTGTAATTCTTTATACTGTTTCTAATCCATTTAATATCTCCATTTATAAAAGCCTCAGTAGAGGCTGACCAAAATGGAGTTATAAATATCATAAATGCCATATTTAGCACGCCAAAATACTTATATACAATATTATAATCAGTAACATGGACGGGCCCAAAATTCCTTGAAATAATAATATTTGCAGATTCAAATTGCACAATGCCGGCAATCTGAATGATAAAAAATATACCTCCCAAATTAAACAGACTTTTGGCATGTGAGAATTTTACTTTGGCTAATGAAGGTTTATACGGTTTATATTTACCTGAAAAGAAAAAAATATTTGCTCAGGCCAAAGCAAGAATTGGTGCAATGCAAAGAGCCAAACCAAGGT
>JAGXIK010000060.1 GCA_024635715.1 Gillisia sp. | reverse complement strand
GTTGTTCATGAACAGGCATAGCCAGGGCTGCTTCATAGGCCTTTGCCATTCCATGAAGTTTTAATTGCTGTAACTGCTCCAAAGTTGATTGTACATTCATTTTAATTTAATTTTTATAGTTAATAATAAGCCTCCGGGCCAAGTATATTGGTATGATCAGGAATAGAGTGTTCTGATTAATTCTCCTGGAGTTGCACCTTGTCCAGATTGTTTTCAAGGATGTTTTTAATAATCCTGTAGTTTATACGGCTACCTTGATTTGCCCGCTTACAAGCTGCCTCCAATCGGTCATTACCGTATTTTTTACCCAGCTGAAGCACCCCTATACATGAGTCGTAGGTTTGTTCAATAAAAAACCTGGATACCAGGAGTTGGTTTATCGATATACTTGTATTTTCACCAACGCGGGTTGCCATTTCAATAAAGTCATCCTGACACCATCCTCTTTGTTCAAGATAACTGCGATGGGATTCCGGCCTGTGCTCAGGTAAGGTAGAGTATCCAAATCGGTGGGTATCCCTGGGATGTATAGCAATACGTTGTAAATTACTCAGGAAAACTTCTACAACATCTTCATCATATACAATTCTTGTTTCCTGGCCAACATACTGATGGGGAACACTGTAACTATGCATGTCCTCACCAAGTACAACATGATAGTTTTTCTTCACTTTCGCCCTGGTCCTGTTTTTTAGTCCAAAGGGATTTTCAGGCAGTGGCCTGAGGGTAGCTTTTTTCTGTTGTAGAAACTTCTCTCTACGGCTAATTCCGCAGCTTTGCATAGGGCGGTCATTGAACTCTTCCAACAATTCGAAAACACGGGCTCGTAATTCATTTAAATTGTAAAGAGTATCATTTCTCATCCGGGCATAAATCCTTTGGTAAGACAGATGAACACTCTTCTCAACCGATGGCTTATCTTTTGGTTTCCGAACTCTGGTCGCTTTTATGGCTGTATTATAGTGCACAGACCATTGTTCTGCCAGTTCGGTAAATTTAGGTTCGTACCGGGATGATTGTGTTACAATTTGAGACATGTTATCTGTTACCATAAATCGGGGAACTCCTCCCAAGTATTGAACCGAGCGGTTCAGGGCAGGAATCAGGTGAACCAACCTTGCAGATGCCAACGGTTCCACATAGCTGATACCACTGCTTGGAAGTGTACATACCAGGACTGGACATGCTACCTGGATATTTTCCACCGCATCAAAATAAAACAAGGGGGCGCCGGCAAAATCAAACTCACCCCTTTCTCCCGGAATATGGACCATATGAAGTGTAGGGTCTGTTCTCTTTTTTTCTCTTTGTATGATATCACAAAACTGTGAATAGCTATAGCCCTGGGGTTGTTCCTGGCGGTATTCCTCCCATAAAAGCTGCCTGGTCATATAACGGCGCTGCAATTCATTCAGGTAATCCTGAAGCCTGCATTCCAGCCACTGCCTCCTTGCATCCGGTTCGTTTTGTGCCTTAGGAGCGAGTACACAACTGGAGAGCTCTGCATCGGTATAGCTTAGTAGTACTTTAAAATCCACACCAGTACTTTCTATACGATTTATGTAATCCTTAATCGTGGAACGGTGAATCTGTGTGAGCCGGTTGATCTCCCTTTGAGAACATCCTTCCGAATGCAATTGTAGTATTTTTCGAACCTGTAACATACTCTTTGTTTTATTAGCCATGTTAATCTTAAATTTTTGATTCAAGATTACATGATTTATTGTTACAAATTCATCCTGATGGGTGGTACACTTTACGCCGGAATGTCAGCTTATCCCGTCCTTAAAAGTGGTACACTTTGCTCCGGAATCAGTGGTACACTTTGCTCCGGAATTAGTGGTACAGTATGGCCCGGATTATACACTCTCTTGCCTGTTTTTGTTTTGTGGGAACGCCCTTGCCATGGCGAATGGGAAATTTTTCCGACCATTAAGGGGTTGCCCTGTATCAAAGAAATAAGGGAAAAGAAGAGTTGTCTGGTGCTAAGGATTCCTGAATCGAAGGCAAAACTGCATAAGGTAACTCAGCGGCAGTTGATTTTTGAATTTTAATCCCACGCAAGCGGGATTTTTTCTTCAAGAAAATTAAACTCTTGGCACAACTCTCGCCGCTGTTTTAATATCAACTGCATCTACGCCCAACGATTTAAGCATCTGCCTCATGTCAGAAAATACAGGCTTTTCATTTTCAGGGTCGGAAATTGTAAGTATTGCAGTAAATGGTACACCATCGCGTGGTAAGCTTACACCATCTCTTGCTAAATATTCAACGTCTAATGACCAGTCTGTAGTAGGGCCTACACCTTTAGGAAAGGTTTTTTCATATACTTTTACTGGACTCCACTTAAATGAATGTTCAATTTGATCTTTTTCATATAAGCTTCCATCTCCATCCTCTGGAGTGTAAATCGCATTTAAACGGCCCAAGTAATTTCCATTTCTCTGTTGTTGTCGTAGTGCTGCATCTATGTTAATCCTAACAAATTCTGAACCATATCTATAATCAAAAAGAGGCGTGCTTACAATAGTAAGTTTTGCATGTCCAAAACATTTTCCGTCTCGTACTAAACTAGAAGGCCATGAAAATTTAAAACTCATTTTGTGACCATTGATCGCTCTATTAGCAAAAACGAGTGTTATTGCTGAAGGATCTCCATTTAGAATTTCCTCAGAGCCATTTGGAATACCAAACCCAACTAAATGTTTAGTAATATTCCTTAGATTCTTATCGTTTAAAGATTCGGGTAACACGGCATGGTGAATACCCAGCGCTATTAAAGTTTCTCTTGATACTACTCCTTCAATTGCATGATCAAGGCTAGCTAAAGTTTTGGCAACATTGGGAGCAGCATAGCTTGTGCCACAACCATCGACTATTTTACCCGTAATATCTAGGGAAAGTAAACCATGACCTAAAGCAGAATGGGTGGTTCCTGAGCCTCCAACATGGGCTAGGTCTGGCTTGAGCCCAACTCTAAGGCCAGGTCCACGGCAACTATAATTGCTCAGAGCAAAGGGAATAACTCCATCAATGTTTGGTGGGTTCAAGGCTGTCACACTAATATTTCTGCAGCTTTCAGCTGGCTTTTTTATTGTGTCATTTCGTGATGAGGCAAGAATTTTTAATGCTTCAAAATGGTCGGAAGGCCATTCACGTCTAATATCATTTGGTTCAGTGTTACCAGCAGAGATAACAAAAATAACTTCATTTTCTTCTGCTATTTTATCTAAAATTTGAGCAGGTAAGCTATAGCCTTTGGTAGTAGCATGCTCTTCTACATTTAAGCTGAAATTAAAAATTCTAACCCCTGTTCTTGTTGTAAGCTCTTGGACTGCTCCTTCCAACTCAACGAAAAATTCGAGTGGCTTAGAATAATAGGATGTGTATTTATCTGGTCTTGGTAGGATATCTAAATCAATTATTTTACATCCATCAACTTCTCGACAAATGGCGCTTCCATTAAGTGTTTGGCCGAAGAGTGCCAATCCGGCGATAAAAGTACCATGATTTTCATCTTTGTCAGAAGGACTAATCAACCCCCATCTATCTTCAATCCACTGGTCATAAATATCAGAAACTCCTCCATCTACAACGCAAATTTTTGGATATGAATTTTTCAATTTGTACTTAGGGATAACGAAGTTTTCCCCTTTTTTTATGTTGTTTATAGTTTGACTTTGTGTGATAACAGGAGGTAAAGTTATTCTTTTAACTAACGGATGTTTTCCTAAAAAATCCAATAACTTATTATGTTTCTTTAAATCTAGATCAACGACTTTCTTTTCTGATATTTTATTTGCTGAAGTTGAGGATGGCATTAATTGTATGATAGGTAGAGCTGAACTCTTTTCCAACTTTACTCCAAAAACAATTGAAGTGCCAGACCCACTCATAACTCTAGTTGCAATTAATCCACTACCAATTTTTTCCAAGCCGTCAAAAAAACTTTTAAATAAATCATATTTATAAGAACTTAATGTGTCCCAGTTTTGTCGTGTAGGTGGTGCATCAAATAATTCAACTATATATGATCCTCCTGTTTGGGAATTTGCTAGCCATTCAACAGCTTCCTTTGTAGAAAACTTTCGTTTATCACTTGCAGTATAGGGTGAAATTTCTTGAATCGCTCCAACTTCGCTCCTTAGTCTTGATGGATTAGGCAAATTTTTCCCATCTTTCTCTTTGTATCTTGTTTTCGCCTCTGCTTGACCTACTTTGCTATTAATTTCGTCAATACTTTCAGGATTCAATTCAATATATAATTCACCGAGATCACCAGCACCAACAACTGGCGCAATATCCTTTTTAAATATTTGAGAAGTAGGGCGGTGGCTTTTTGCTAATGCTGCTTTTTTGAGAGTTACTTTTGCATATGAAATAGGAGCAAAGCTACTAACTACCTGCATCTCTTTAATTTCATGTAATTGTCTTTGTAGAATATTTCGATGCTCTACAAATTCTGCATCACTTCCAGCAAAAAAATCCTTTGCTCGACCACCTCCACTGCGATCCCATGATTCAATGAAATCATTGCTGTTTAATATTATCTGAACGGGACTATTACTCATAACCTATATTTTTTCTGATTCTTTGAATTTGGATAGTTGTTTACTTAGTGATGATGGGGTCATGCCGAATAAAGATGCTATATCTTTTTGTTTAAATGAAAAGGCTTTATCATTTAGCAGCATGCTTATAAATTCTTCATCTTTGTGTAACATCATATTCCTTTTATTTGAATTTACCCTTCCAGAATTTAATAAAGCAAACTGCTTCATAACTGAAACTATATTTTTTTCTTTTTCGATGACAAATGCTCTTTTCAACCATTTAGACAACATTTCTGCATCAGCACCTGATGAATCTTCAAGACACCATGTTAAAAATTTTATTTCAGTATCACTAAATTCTAAAGGTTTTACGAATTTTTTCAACAAAAACATCATAACTTCTAAAGATGGCTTTGGTATTTCAATCTGAATATCAAACCGTCTCCATATGGCAGGATCTAAAAGGCTATCATGATTTGTTACTCCAATTGTAAATCCTTTTTCATGTCTGGAATCTAAACTCTGAAGTAAAGTATTTACAACTCTCTTAACTTCTCCAACCTCTTGAGGGTCATTTCGGAGTTTGGCAATAGCATCAAACTCATCCAATAGAAGAACACATTTATATCTGTTAGCAAAAGCAAATAAATTTCCAATATTTCTGGAAGTGGTTCCCAAAAAAGATGACATTAATCCTTCCAATCGAGCTAATACTACAGGAATGCCAATTTGTTTAGCTATCCATTTTGCTAAATGTGTTTTCCCTGTCCCAGGTAAACCATAAATTAGACACGAACTGGCCGGTGTCGCACTTATTTCTAGGAGTTTATCGAAATTCGCCCATTCATTTACAATAGATTGAATCGCGAGTTGGATGTTAGGATCAAATAATGGCATATCATTAGGCAAGTCAGGAACAAAGATAATCTCTGCCAACGGAGTAGAGGTCTCTTTATCCACAGGCACAGAAGTTTTAGAGGAAATTTCTTCTCCTGCACCTGTAATAAAGGATTTTTGAATTTTGCTGGGAGACATGTCTGAAGACCCTTGAGAGGATGACAATAAACCTAAAAGCGATTTTGCCTCCTTAGAGTATCCATCTTTTTTTAAACTTTCCTTTAATCTTATGATTTGATGTATGACTGCCTCATTAGGATTAGAAAGCGCTGACCTACATAAAGCCTGAATTATATTAAAATATTGGATCATTTTCGAATATTTGTTTTTCTTTGTACTGCAAATATAGGAATTAAATTTCCAATTATTGATAAACTTTTTCCCAAATTTAATAATTTTTATCTATATTTTTATTATAATGTCCAGTTCTATACCATTTATTTTTACTATTATTTATAATAAAGAGGATTATTATTTTTTTAATTAGTGATGTACTCCAAAAATTCCTGGGCAAAGTTATTAATCGCCATCCGGAATAGGCAAGAGTATACAAGCTCCCTTGCCTGTTTTTCGTTTTATGGATTCGCCCTTGCCTTTATCCGCCTGGCTCAATGGTGTTGCGCCGTAATTTTTTCAATTAACAGGCGTGCCAGGTGCCAAAATAAATCCGCAGGGCAGCGGTGAAACACTTATGTCAACAACTGCAAAAGTTGAAAAAGGAAACGGCCAGAGCAATCAGGCCAAAATGGAAGTTAAAAAAGCTGAACCTTCCAAAGTTGAAAATGCGATTCTTTCTCTGGAAAAACGGATCCAAAAAGTGGAGGAACTGAACATTGTGATTGAGAAGTGGCGGAAGCTGAACGAAGTAAAGAAGAACCTGACCGGGTTTAAACTGGGTAATGATGGGTTGAGCTCGACCATCACGTTGAAGGATGCGGCAGGCAGGGAATTCAAAACCAGTCATAACCTGGTGGTGACACCTGTGCTGGACACACTTCAGCAGGTGATGGATGAAAAGATTGCGGAGGTGGAAGAGCAGATTAACTTTGGTTTGTAGAAGAAAAAAAGGGTTCGTCGGAGACGGATCCTTTTTTTGGTCGTTTTAATAAGAATAAACGAAAATAAAAAAAGCTGCCTGACAACCTGGAACGGTCACAAACAGCTTTAAATGAAAAAGCTGAACTAAAATAAACACTACCTTACCCGCAACAGCTTGTTGAGTGCGTTGGAGGTATTCTAATATCAAACAATCAGAGCTGTTCTTTTGAGATATATCGATAAAACAAAAACCTGAAAACGAACGAGGGTGACTGAACTAACTCGATCATGGAAATGCATCACGATAGGTGGGTGCATTTCCGGTGCTATAGTATTATTGCAATTTTGGCAACAACAGTAGCCCGATTGCAGATATTTCGCAGGTGCTAAAGCAGAAATTTTATCTGCTCCGAAATTTTAAGTCATTGATTTATAAATTCATGTAAGATTTATTCGTAACATATATTGAACAAGAGAGACCCATCATAAAATAAATTCCTGTTATTAAAAATTTCTGAATTGCTTCACTGATTTAGGATGTGTGGGTAATAAAAAACTATCTCTTTCATTAATGGATGTACCTTAATATTAGGTATCCGGTGATTTAACATGGATGCTGTTAAGAAAGTTTTCTTAGTTCCGACATTGTAAATGTCTGTAAATTAAAATTCTATAATATTTACTCGTAACATATATTGAACAAGAGAACCCCTAAATAATAACCCGTTTTCTGAAATTTATGATATAGTCCACAGATGCAGTTGTACAGGTACAGAAAATTTTTTATCATCCGAATTACAATAACGTACAGAAATTAATGAGTCGCTGATACTCATTCCGACATTGTAAGTTATTGATAAATAATTATTTAAAAATTTTATTCGTAACATATATTGAACAAGAGACACCCCCTAAAATAGAAAATCGGTTTCTGAAATTTTTGATTTCTTACCACCGCTTACTTAAAAACATCAACTAATCCGAAATAAAGGTATATATAATGAAAAAAGCCTATGAGAATAATTTATGATTTGCAAATGATTGGCATAGCCAGTTACCAAAAAGAATTCATTGATGATTCCGGTACCACATTGTCAGTAGGCATCCTCAATACTATATTGTCACTTTTAACAAGTCAGTATTTGAGTAGTGAGTTTAAAACCTTCACCATAAACAGTAAAAAATTTAATAAGATAGCCGGCAACTATACCATGTATTTGAATTTTCTCAAATATCATAATTTGATCTATACCGGAAGTTATGAGGTAGGTGTACATTCAAGGGAGTTTTTATTTACTGACTTCTTTGCCAAGATTGCTATTATAAAAGAAGTTAAGTTGGCGAAAGACAAGAAATTGCATAAACACGAGTATTTTGTACGAATTGATGAATCGGTCCGCAGAAAACTTTATACAGATATTCATGCCCTTGATGTTATTGATAAAACAGTAAAAAAAGAGTATGAAGGGGATTATGTCAAATTTAAATCATATATCTCGAACATTGTAAATCTCTACCGGTTTCAAACCGGCAATTTGTATTTTAAATGGATATCAGGTCGATTGTTTACACCGTTTACTGAATGCAGCAAAGAGATCCGGCTGAGAAATTTTCGGTTTGGGAACGATAATCTGGCAAGCTTTGATATACCAAATTCTTATCCTTTATTTTTAAGCTTTTGGTTAATGGAAAAGGGAATAGATGTCACAGATATTGATTTCATCGACTGGTGTGACAATATAATAGCCGGACGTGACTCTGACGGCAAATCTTTATTTTATAAGGAGCTTAGGAAAAAGTTAAACCAAATAAAAGATTTATACAGAAAAGAAAAGTATGATGCTGGCAATGATATTATAACTGCAACTGAAGCAATACCTGTTTCCTTTCATAATGCAAAATTAATTTTTCAGAGGTGGTTAAATGGTAAAGAAAAAAATGATATTGTAAATAATTTATTTCAGCAATACTATCCTTGTATTTACCAGCTGGTAAATCATAAATATATAATGTATGACGAATTAGTGCAAAAGGAAACGGACTTTATGATGAATGTTATTGTAAAAAGATTCTATACCGAAATAAAGGGTATCAAAATCGTTACCTGCCATGATGAGCTATATTTTCAGGCAAAATTTAAGGAACAGGCGGAGATTATCTGGAAAGAAGAACTGGATAAACTTTACAGTCAGTTACCTGTAACAAAAGAGGAAGAAGAAATTGACTATAAACAGCTGGGCATATTTGATGAGGATGATGATTATATATTAGAGTAAAATAGCATACTACAATGAGAATTTGCTGCTGTTGCATCCAAAAATGAAGCGGAAGGAATTACTTCGTCAGGAACAAAGGTGGCTCCAGATTCATCCCCAATAAGCCTGGGAGAGATAGATTTCTGAGATCAGGTAATTCAGTGGAACGATAGAAGTAATTCCAAGTTGATAGTAAATCTCATGCCGCTCATCATTGTTTTTTCGTTCTCGATAATTATTGAAAAGGATCTTTATCATTTATGAAGATTTATCATTAACAAAGTTAAAAATGAATCTGGTGATTTATGGGTGTGGGTTATTTTATCAAAATCCCAAAATCAAACTTTTATATATAGCAATAAATATGAACCGAATGAAGAAATACGAAGATTTTATTGAAAATGATAAACCGGAAAAAAAATTCAAAAAGAAGAAAACGGAGAAACTGAAAAAGGTGAAAAAATACTCGGATTTGCCTTTATCAGTTCGAAAAAGGATGATTCAGAATATGAATCATTTTCCTTATGCGGATAGTAATTATTATACCAAATACGGCAATAGTTTTAGCTCAGGATAGTTAAGTGATTGTTGTAGCTTGCGGTAAAATACATCCACAATTTATGGTAACACCTTTGGGTGAATTCTGGTAACACATCTTATGAAGAAAGGATAAATAATTAGTTTATGGAATCTTTAGCTTACCAGATGATACCCAAATATATTTTGGCCATCATTCTTTATTGGTAGGTTAAATATGTTCTGTAAGATTTCCACCTGTTGATTTTCCTTACACAATTCAGATATAATAAAATATGTGTACCATTAAAAACAATTAAAAAATATGACTATAAAAAAACAAAATGTTACTCTGATTTGTAAAAAATCCTTTAACCCAATATCGTTAGAGAAGGTAAAAAAAAGATTGAAGAATAGGAAGAGATGTTTAAAATTAGGATATATATTGTTTGATGATTTTGTTATCCCTGATATGTTTCACAAAGATGAATTAGTTGAATTTATAATGTATGACGGATATGGAAAACATATCATAGCTATTCCTAATTATGATATTATACTAAAAGATAATGAGTTAAATGAATATTTTGAGAATGAATTAATTACATCTAGAATTTTAAAGCTTCGAAAGTTACAGGAATTGAATTGAAGAAGAATTGAAAAAACATCAAAAAAAATTTTGACAGTTTTATATGTGATATCATACCCTACACACATGCGCCTTCAGGCTGCTGCCAGTAATAAATCACATCTCATCGACACCTTTAGGCAGACCTGCTAATGGGGTGACAAGGATAAATGGCACTAGTTGTTTCATAAAGTGCAGAGTGGGTCTGGGGAAATATAAAAAAAGTCTGGGGAAAATCTGAAAATTTTTCCCGGAAAAAAATTTTTGAATTTTAATTTGGTGATGATTAAGTTGAAAAAAATTCAATACAGGTTTAAATGGGGATCCAAAAATTTTAGCTCTGGGATTTAAATAAAAAACTTTTCTTCGTTACCACCTGGAGAAAGATGCTATAAAACAAAAAAAATCTCATGGACCCCGTATAATATAATATTTACCATTATATCACAAGTCTTTCGAGCCCACTGTCAGGTACGGGGTGGGATTTTTTTGAGCACTTTTGATGGGAATTAAATACCCAAATTAAATTTTTGTTTCTTCAGAAATTGATAATTTTTTGACTATATTATCATCAAATAAAATGATAGCAATAAAGTCAAAATGTTTGAACGTTTCATATTAGCCAGCAGCCTACAGAGAATAGAAAAGAGATTTAGCATGGCACAGTTGCCAGAGCTTAGCTACACCCCAACCTATAACATTAAGCCAGGAAACATCACTCTTGCTATTGCCCAGGGTCAGAACCACCAATTTAAGCAGTTTAAATTTACTGTACCTGCCAATCCACTGCTTGCTCATTTAGGGCAGAAAAGAATGCCTGTTATTCTACAATCTAATGACGAACATACTTGGGTAAATGCTGAAACACCTCTATCTGGAATTCTCCAGGCAATAACACAATATCCTGCCAATCTCATGAATGCTTACCCAGTGCCAGTGCCATTAGATGCGGTAAATAATGCTTCCCTGGTCCAGCCAACAGGTAATCCAATTTATCAAGAACAAAAAGAATTTATGCAATCCACACGGAAACATAAAAAGGTATATTCATCTTCAATTTCATTTTCTGACAGGTTGAAATTGTAACAAACAAAGCTTATACTTTATCTTACACAGGATAGGCTACTGCTCTGGTTGTGTTTTATTTTATTACAAGTTGAAAGACAGATTTATCAAAAGGTACTACAAACCGGTTTGTTTTCATCCAACCAATTTTTTTTTCAAAATAGATTAAACTTTTAAATTCAAACTGTATATAATCATTACCGCTTCATAAAATATGAATATGTTGGCGGAATCAGAAATAATTTTAATAACATTTTAATATGAAGATAAAAGTAGAATTTACTCATAAATTGAAAGGATACGCAAGTTTTAATGAGACATTTTTGGGTTTTCCTGTTTCAAAGTTAATCCGAGGACCCCAGATGCCCCAAATTGAAGATGATGTGCTGGCGATTGTTGAAGATGAAGTTTATAAAAATAGTGTAGCAGTAGATCCATTTTACTCTTTTTTTACAGTTGAAGAAAAAAAGCTGTGGAAAGCAGATAATGAAAATTTTATAAGTATTGATTTTTCATTTATAGCAAAAAGTATAGTTGTAATAGATGTAATGGACCTAAATTTTACCCGTTCTGATATACTGGATAGCTCATTGATTATTGAACGAATATGGGACCTATTATCAGAGGACTATGATGATGTTGGTTGTTTTTTCGGGTTGGCAAAAGCCGGAGGATCTAAATTTTACTATAATGAGAATAATGAGAAACTTAAAAATATTTTTACCCTAATTGCACGCAGTATTAAATTTGCAAGATTGAAGGAGCATATGCAGGAAAATGAAATGAAATGAAAGAAGATAAAAAAATACAGGAAGTGAATAATTTGGCGGATGATGTTTCGATGGATGATATTATTGCCCGGCTATCACTTAAATTTGACAGTTCAACAGATGACTACTCATTACAAAAAATATCCAACTCTGTTTTGATGTTTGACGATTACGAGAAAATTATTATTGATGAACATACTGAGCAAAAAATTAATGAGCTAAAAATCATTTCTGACAGTATTTCTAAACGAATATTGCCTGTTCATAAATTTAAGCCTCAAAAGAAATACAAAATTAATTATGCTGGTGAATTGAATCCGGAGCAACTAACAGCGGTACTTGCCACAAAACATCCACTATTGGTGATAGCGGGAGCTGGCAGTGGAAAAACAAGAGTAATTACCTACAAAGTAAGCTGGCTGATTGAAAACGGCATAAATCCGTCACAAATTCTTCTGTTGACATTCACCCGTAAGGCGGCAAACGAGATGCTGAACCGTGTGGAGAAACTTCTTGGGGATAAATCAGCGAGAAATGTAATGGGCGGGACCTTCCACAGCTTTTCCAATATGGTGCTCCGTCAATATGGTAATTTGTTGGGCTCCCCGTCCAATTTTTCAATCATTGATGATTCTGATTCAGCTGACATTCTTGACCTGTTAAAGACGGAACTGAAAATTGTGAAAAAGAAACAGGAGCGACCTTTTCCAAAAAAGGGTACAGTGCAGGACATCATTTCGAAAGCGAAGAACCATGAACTCTCAATTGCAGACACGCTGGTTAAATATTTTGACAAATATGTTCCTTTCCTTCCTGAGCTTGAATTATTGGATCGTGCATATGCAGCTTATAAAAAAGCATCTAACCTAATGGACTACGATGATCTGATGTCGGTGCTTCGGGATAAATTAAGAGATAATGAGGTTTTTCGAAATAAGCTTCGTGAAAGGATAAAATATGTCCTTGTGGATGAATATCAGGACACCAATAATGTACAGCGGGAAATTGTCGAACTATTGTGTAAAGGGCATACCAATATAACGGTCGTTGGGGATGATTCACAGAGCATTTATTCGTTTAGGGGTGCTAATTTTGAGAACATCCTCCGGTTTCCTGTTTCGTTTCCTGATTGCCGTCTGGTCAAAATTGAACAAAACTACCGTAGCGGGCAGGGAATACTTGATTTTGCCAACAATGTTATCGAGAATGCAAAAATCGGATTTAAGAAACAGCTTCATTCAACAGTTGCTTCAAATAAAAAACCCATAGTGAGACAATTAGCAGATGGTGTGGCAGAGGCTGAATTTATTGTTGACAATATTTTTGAAATCAGGAGCAATGATCTTGAATTTTCAAATTTTGCAGTACTTACACGGGCAAGCTGGCAGAGCAATTATGTGCAGGCCGAACTCATGAAGCGAAATGTTCCCTTTGTCGTAGTGGGAGGCATTAAGTTTAGCGAACGAAGGCATGTGAAGGACATCATTGCCTTTTTAAAGCTGACATTCAATCCTCTTGATGCTGTTGCCTGGCACAGGATTTTGCAATTAATACAAGGAATTGGCAAGGTCAAGGCTTCAGAAATTGTCAAAGATATTCATGCCAGTGCTGGTAATATCAATTTTGATAAGTTTAGGGGACGCAAATATTATGCAGAGCTAAAAAACGTAGAAACGCTGTATAGTAAACTGAATCAACAAGGTTTATCTATTGTGCAGATGCTGGATATCCTGTTTCCCTTGTACATTCCTTTGCTTCAACAGGTGGAAGATGATTTTGAGGTAAGGGTAAAAGACCTGGAGGCATTCCGGATTATTGCAGGTAAATACGATGACCTGCAGAAGTTTCTTGCTGATTTTACCCTTGAACCACCCTCCAACCGTTACCAGGACCAAACTCAGCCTCTTATAACAGGTGATGAAAAACCGTTGGTCGTTTCCACCATTCATTCAGCAAAAGGGCTGGAATGGCATTCTGTATTTATTCCCCATGCCCTTGATGGCCTACTTCCTTCTGTCCGGTCTATGGAAACCATCCAAGAACTGGAAGAAGAACGGAGGCTATTCTATGTTGCTGCAAGCAGGGCCAAGGAAAATTTATTTATCACCATGCCTTCTTATTTACAGTCCTGGGATGCTGTATTCACACGTCCTTCAAGATTTTTAACTGAGGTTGACAGACGTAAATATGAGATGGAATAATTATAGACATGTGCCACGAATCTAATACATTTTATTTGGAAAGTTTAGAAGCAAATGAAGCACAATTAGAATTATTTTGAATACTTCTTTCTTAGAATAGAAATATAAGCAGCATTATAACCTGTTATATTTGCTATTTCTTTATTTTTCATACCTTTTGAGAACATTTCTTTCCACTCATTTTCATCCATTTTCTTTTTTACTCCTTTGGATTTTTCTTCTATATCGATATTGATATCAATAGAACTATATTTTTTCTTTAATAATTCCATTTCATTATCAAGTTGTTTACGCAATTGTTCAACATCTCTATCAAATTTCTTTTGTAGCAATTCCCTTTCACCTTCTATAAGTGAATTAATTTGTTCCTCCGTTAATTTAATTTTCATTTTAGATTTTTTATTATACCTTATTTAAGCATCAAAATTACAAATAATATTTTATAAATATATTAAATCTTTTATATTTTATATTTCAGTATCAAAGCAGCTAGATATACTTTAATAGGAGAATATACCGGAGTTTATATTTTTTTGGTTGAACCCTAGATATATGGTTATGAACCCTACACACATGCTCCTCCAACCTCATCCCAGGAGCGGGTAATCACTTAACAACAAAATTCTAAAATTATTGTAAGAGAAATCCCCATGTAAGTATCAAAAATGGCACCAGATTCATCCCCCGAAAATTTGAGTGCTATTTCTGAATCTTGAGCCGCCCACTAAAAAAAAGTTTTCTCTATAATTCTACATGATGATTCTGATGTAT
>JAGXIK010000059.1 GCA_024635715.1 Gillisia sp. | reverse complement strand
TTGAAAGAATTATCGATGTAATAAATATTGCAATCCTCCGATTTTGTGTCGCTTTTTGAAAAATCTACTGTTCCAAACCTAATTAAATTTGAGACCGTAACAGTATCCATTTGATATAGTTTCATGATTTTTTGAGCGGATTCAGAATAAGATTTTGATTTATTCGCAATATTTTTTGTGGTACGTGCATTTGGGCCATAGTCACAAGATGTTTTTTTTCCTTGTAGAAAGAAGGCAAGTATGATTAACCCTATGGAAAAGCCACCTAGGTAATAGCCAAGACGATGAATAAATTTCATTTAAAGATAGATTTGTTTTATTCTTTTGGAATTAGAAAATCAATAGATTGATATCACTATATTCGAGATCATACCGATCAGCATAAGGTTTACTAATAAAATTCCGTCGTAAAAATACAACCCATTTTTCAAACCTCTATCAAAACGCAATGCATTTTCTACGCCTCCATCAATGGCAATTTTTAAAAGGTTATTTGTGAAGATGTTACTATTGGAAACTGAAGATGTCCTGGTATAACAAGTTGGGATATTTGGAACACAAGAGTGTAAAAGATCGCTGTAATCAAATGTAGAATGTGCATATTAAGGCATAAACAGCTATATCACATCTATTAATTTCTTTAATGTGATTTTTTAATCGTATTGTTGAAGTGAATCATGTTTATGTTAGATTGGCCTGAACTGTATCTGTTTTGCTGATGTTGGTATCAAAATTTTTCACGTTTTCCCTATATTGAATGCGGATGGAACATCGAATTCGCAAACTGTTCCGACACCAAAACTGACTACTTCGTTGTGTGTTACACCAATGATGTTACCGCTACTCATATTGGCCAAGTAATTTTAGAAACTCTCTGGTTATAACCATTCAAATGATTTGAAATATTTTCTTCCTTTTGCCAAAAAGCGCTTCACTTCTATTTTAACCAGGTACGCTTAAGATTAGTGAATTACTATTTCTATAAAAATTTTATGGTATCGTGCGAAATTCTTCAGGGCTGAGTTGATAGCCTTAAGGGTAGATTGATTTGTTTAATTAAGTCGTTTGAAATTTCTATTTTGGCTAACTATATAATAAATGAACAGTGATTTGATCGCCAATATTTAAGTATTTCGATAATAATTTCTTGATTAATTTCGTATACATTGTTGGGTAAATTTACAGTTCACGGTAATTATGAAAATCTTACTTATTTAATATTCAATGCAATATCTGATTAAAACAGTAGTCGTCATTTTGCAAATGATGTATTTGGTCGAATATGTCGAGTAGATAAACGAATAAATTAAGTTATGAATTCATGACAGTTATTTTTTGAATATTTTTGATAGTATAATTCCTATTAAAACAAATTTTAGATTCTTCTAAAATAGGTTACTAAATAGAAAAAATCCGTATGTATATGAGAAATTTTTACGTTGTTTATTTTCGTCATTTATTTTTTTTGACACTATTTTGTTTTTGCTTTTTATTTAATAACATTCTTAGCGCTCAAGAGAACAATTTTGTTCTTCGTATCAATGCTGGAGGACCGGAGATCACGTATAATGGTGAATTGTTTTCAGCAGACCAAAACTTTGTAGGCGGAACAATGTATGTGAATAATTCAGCCCAGGTTCCAGATCTTTATAAAACTGAACGTTCGTCACCAAGTCAGATATTTAGTTATGAGATTCCTTTACAAAATGGGGACTATACTGTAAATCTTCATTTTGCAGAGATTTATTGGGGAGCGACCGGTGGTGGTGCAGGTGGCGTAGGTAAACGTATTTTTGATGTGAGCATAGAGGGTAGTTTGGTATTGGATAATTATGATATCAATGCCGATGTTGGACCCCAGACAGTGGTTACCAAGAGCTTTCCCGTGACGGTATCCGATGGACAGTTGAATATTGATTTTTCTGCATTGGCTTCAATAGGTGGTGTAGACCAACCCAAGGTTTCAGGTATAGAGGTGATTGGTAATACCTTGTCTATTAATGATAGTTCATTAGATAAGATCAATATTTATACCAATTACACTGAAAAAACCATTGTGGTCATAGGACATTTAGAAGCTCATACCAATTTTGAGCTTTATGATATTCAAGGACGATTGGTGCACACAACCAAGCTCAATACTGACAGCCTTAAACAAACGTTAGATGTCAGCCGATTTGCAAGTGGTATATATGTTGTTAAATTGAAAAACAACAGCCAATTAAAAACACAAAAAATAATTTTAAAATAATGAATTAAAAATCTTTAGGATAGACACCATTCCAGCTATTTTAGGAAAACTTTGGCTGGAATGGTTATAACTTAAGAACTATTTTAAAAGTATGCACCTGTTAAGTTATGCTGGAGTTTTGGTAGCGATATGACAAAATGATGAGGTAAAATGATATGTTGGCTGCTCTATTTTTAAATCATTACTGATTTCTAAACGAAATCCGAGGATTTAGTAAGACAGTAGCTCGTGTTGTGGTCTTGAAAAAGTAATACTCTACGGTGTTATTAGCGATGTTTGTTGTAGTTCGGGAATTCAGTCCATAATCATAAGATGTTTTTTTTCTTTTCAAAAAGAAGGTAAGTATAAATAACCCTATAGAAAAACCACCTAGGTAATTACCAACACGATGAATAAATTTCATTAAAAAATGTTTTGTTTAGACCAAACTAGAAAATCAACAAATTGGCATCACTATATTTAAGATCGAACCAATCAGCAATCGATTTGCTCGTCAAAATTCCGTGGTAAAAATACAACCCATTTTTTAAACCTCTGTCAAAACGAAGTGCATTTTCTATTCCACCATCTTCAGATATTTTTAATAGGTAAGGTGTGAATATATTACTGATGCACACAGATGCTGACCTTGAGTACCGAGCCGGAATGTTTGGCACGCAATAATGGGTGATTCCATTATATTCAAACGTCGGTTTGTCATGAGTTGTAATCTCACTGGTTTCAAAACAACCTCCCATATCAATACTTACATCGATAATCACAGCCCCTGCCTTCATGGTGTTGACCATTGCTTCTGTTACAACCACTGGAGCTCTGTTCAATCCTCTGACCGCTCCAATTGCAACATCGCAACGTTTTAGAGCTTTTATAAGATTTTTTGGTTGAAGTGTAGATGTATATAAAGTCTGTCCAAGATTGGACTGAACCGTACGAAGTTTACTGATATTATTATCGAATATTTTAACATTGGCCCCAAGTCCGATAGCGGAACGCGCTGCAAACTCTCCAACCGTACCAGCGCCAATAATAACAACCTCTGTTGGAGGAACACCGCTAATGTTTCCTAACATAAGTCCGTTGCCACCATGTATATTGGAGAGCAATTCTCCAGCGATTAGTATAGACGCCGTACCAGCAATTTCGCTTAGAGCTCTTACTGCAGGATATGCGCCATCTTCATCTTTAATAAATTCAAAGGCCAATGCTGTAATTCGTTTCGCCGCTAAAGCTTCAAAATATTTTTTGTTTTGTGTTTTAAGTTGTAATGCCGAAATAAGCAAGGTCTGTGGATTTATGAGTTTTATTTCATCCAGAGATGGGGGTTCTACTTTTAGAATAATAGGGCAGGAGTACACCTTTGCAGTGTCATTAGTAACTTCGGCTCCAGCTTCACTAAAACTTTTGTCCTTAAAATTCGCACCTTCTCCAGCTCCAGATTCGATCATAACTCGGTTACCGTTGCTCACCAATGCAGAAACCGCATCTGGAGTCAAACACACTCTTTTTTCCTGAAAATAGGTTTCTTTAGGAATGCCAATGAATAGGTCCCCTTTCTTCTTAAAAATCTCTAAAGTTTCTTCTTGTGGAAGGAGTTGGGCTTTTGTAAAAGGTGATAAGTGTTTGCTCATTGAGTTTGTAATTAGCAACTCAAATTACAAATTTATTTTATATTCCCTAATAAAATTGTAAAGCATTGCTGCTGTCTTAAATATTTTGTGCATTGCACCTCATACTTTTATCTACTAATTGATAATTTAAACTGGCGCGATATACATTATTTATTGGGTATTCTATAAAAATATAGTGTAACTAAATATGGAAGTTAGGACAACCATTTATTTATTATTTCCGTCATAGTCTTAAGGTATCACTAGCTACTGATATTAAGGAAATTATAGAATACTATGATGATATAATTTTTATTTCTTTAATATTCAGAAAAACATCGAGTTTGGATATGTGAATTGCTAAATGTTAAAAGGATGTATTTGGTCGATTTTGTCAAGTAGATAATCGAATAAACTTAATAATATATTTCAATCAATTTATATTACAATATGTTTGTAATGTAATGTCCCCCTATATCACTCTTCAATCTTTTGAAATAATTATTTTATTACCAAAATCTCTTATAATATGAAATATTTTTCTATTGTCTATTTTCGCCATCTAATTTATTTGACGTCATTTTTTATTTATCTTTCATTCTTTACAAATGTAAGTGCACAGATAAATTTTTCACAAAGCACATTGAATTTTAATGGTGTGACTAGTATTGGCGGTGCTACCTCTATGGAGTTTGGCCCTGACGACCGATTATACGTTTCAGACTACCCAGGTAATTCTAACGCTATTGGCCTTATAAAGATACTTACGATTCAGCGTAATGGACCAACGAGTTATATTGTAACTGATGCGGAGATTCTTGAGGGAGTTTCTACAATCCCAAACCATAATGACGATGGTACTACTGCTGCTGCAATTAACGGCAAACGTCAAGTAACTGGTCTAAAAGTGGTAGGTACGTCAGATAACCCCATTATCTATGTAACCTCAAGTGATGTTCGTATAGGAGGGGGAACAGGTACAGGACAGAAGGACGTTGGTTTGGATACCAACTCCGGCGTTATAACCCGAATGACTTGGACTGGATTTGGCTGGGAAGTTGTTGACATTGTTCGTGGTCTTCCGCGTTCTGAAGAGAATCATGCCACCAATGGACTCGAGTTTGCAACCATAAATGGAACAGATTATTTAATCGTAGCATCTGGAGGGTTCACCAATGCGGGAGCACCTTCGAGCAATTTTGCGCTCATTACTGAATACGCACTTGCTGCAGCAGTATTGTCGGTTAATCTCACAGAATTAAACCGATTACCTGTCCAAGACGACAATGGAAGAAGCTATATATATGATCTTCCAACTTTAGATGATCCTACAAGGCCTAATGCCAATGGGTTTGATGACCCTGATTCACCCTTCTATGATGGGGTAGATATGAACGATCCATGGGGTGGAAATGACGGTCTTAATCAAGCGAAGCTAGTTCCAAATGGACCTGTCCAGATATTTTCCCCTGGTTATCGTAACTCCTATGATTTGGTTATTACAGAAAGTGGCGCCCTTTATGTAACGGATAATGGAGCTAATGGAGGCTGGGGTGGCTTTCCCGAAAATGAGGGCACAGCTGCGGTAAACAATAACTATAATCCATTGGAACCAGGCAGTACTTCACCTTCCAATGGCGAACAAATAGATAATAAGGATCATTTAGAATTGGTCACAACCGATATTGAGAACTATATTTCAGGAAGTTTTTACGGTGGTCATCCCAATCCCATTCGGGCTAACCCTTTGGGAGCTGGACTTTACACAGACAACAACAGTCTCCTTGGTAGTACAGGAACACCTATATGGAGGACTCAATTGTACGATCCAGATGGGTCAACTCCAGGCTCTACGACTAACCCTAATTTAGGACTCCCTGTTGACTGGCCACCTGTGCCAGTCTCTATGGCCAACCCTGTGGAAGGCGATTGGAGGGGCCCGAGTGTTCCCAACCCAGATGGACCCGATGATAATCCAATAGTCATATGGAGCACGAATACAAATGGTATTACTGAATACAAAGCATCTAATTTTGATAATGCCATGAAAGGTAACCTTTTGGCTACTCACAGTGGTGGTAATCTTCATAGGCTTCAGTTAAACGCCGATGGCACTTCTCAAGAACTTGCGCAAAATTTTCTGTCTGGGATTGGGGGATTTACTCTTGGATTAACTGCCAACGGTGACGACGAAGTATTTCCTGGCACAATATGGGCGGGCACAATTAATGGCATCATTGCTATTTTTGAACCACAGGATGTTATTGATTGTATATTGCCTGGTGATGAAGGATATGATCCTTTAGCCGATTATGATTTTGATGGTTATTCAAATCAAGATGAGATTGATAACGGCACGGATCACTGTAACGGAGGCTCACAACCAAGCGATTTTGACAAGGTTTTAGGTACTCCCTTTGTATCGGACCTGAATGATTTAGACGATGATGGTGATGGAATTCCTGATGCTTTGGATCCGATGCAGTTAGGAAATCCTTTATCTATAGGCTCTCAAGCTTTTAGTCTACCAATTTACAATGATCTTTTCATAGACCAACAGGGACTTGGCGGCATTTTTGGACTTGGCCTTACCGGGCTAATGAATAACGGGGACGCAGGTCTCAACTGGCTCAATTGGTTAGATGACAGAGATCAAGGGCCAAATCCCAACGATGTGTTAGGTGGCGCAGCGGGTTTAATGACTTCCCACATGACCTCTGGCACAGCTTTGGGCAGCTTAAATACACAAGAAAAGGGTTACCAATATGGAGTTCGATCAGGTATGACAACAGGCCAATTTACTGTTACAGGTGCAATGATTGGGTTTACTGGTCCATTAAGATTATATGGTAATACAGCCGCAATAGGTGGGGAACTGGGCTTCCAAATTGGTGATGGCACACAAAGCAATTACATTAAGTTTGTGGTAACAGTCGATGGCTTTTTGGCGCTTCAAGAGATTAACGATGTGCCACAAGCAGCTATCGAGTTCAATCTTCCAGAAGAAATGAGACCTTCCAATGACATAGTATTTCATTTTGTAGTTAACCCTTCCGATGGTCAGGTGCTTTTAGAGTACCAGATAGATGGAGGCGCACGCGCAACATTGGGTTCCCTTACAGCTCAAGGTAGTATATTGAATGCGATACAACAATTGGACAGTGATTTGATTGTTGGCTTTATAGGTACTTCTGGCACTGATGGTGTGGAATTGGAAGGTACATGGGACTATTTGAATGTGGTACCAGAGAACAGTTCTTTTGCAGTACGCATTAATGCCGGCGGAACTGAAACACTATATAACGATGAAGTGTATGCTGCAGATCAAAATTTTGATGGAGGACAAACCTATGTGAATAGTTCAGCACAGGTTCCTGAACTATATAGAACCGAACGCTCTTCTCCAACCCAAATATTTAGTTATGATCTACCAGTAGAAAATGGTGACTATACAGTTATTCTTCACTTTGCTGAAATTTATTGGGGAGCAACAGGTGGCGGCGCTGCAGGAATAGGAGATCGAATTTTTGATGTGAGCATAGAAGGTAGTTTGGTTTTAGACAATTATGATATCAATGCTGAAGTCGGTCCTGAAACAGTGGTAGCTAAAACTTTTATGGTATCGGTTTCCGATGGACTTTTGAACATTGATTTTTCTTCCTTACCTGAAGTGGGCGGGGTAGATCAACCAAAAGTATCAGCTATATCGATCGGTGTTCCAATCACTTATACTTATGATGGCATTTGGACTCCAGGTGAACCAAGTGGTGTTGCAACATCTATCGATAATATTGTTATTATCTCGGGTAATGCTATTATTAGTTCAAACACTTTTTCTAATAGTGTAATTGTTAATCCCGGTGCTGGACTTACAATAGATCCTGCTATAACACTTACGACAGTTAATGGTATGACTTTAGAATCGTTTTCTGATAGTTATTCAAGCTTAATCTTGAATGGAAGCATTGCAGGGACAATTAATTATGAACGCTATGTTAATATGATTGGTTCAGGTTCTACTGGAGGCGATGATTTGGTGTCACCACCATTGAGTGGTCAACGATTTGATGACTTTGCTGAAGCCAATAGTCCATTATTAGCGGCTTCGGGAACTGTCCGAGCATTTGCACCTTTTAACAATGCGGCAAATCCTGGCGTTTATGAAAATTATGATATAGTCACTGATGCAGCTGAAATATTACAATCTGGTTCGGGCTTCCGTGCCGCTACTGTTGGAGGTGCTTCACTTACTTTTAGTGGTACGGCCAATACAGGTATTGTAAATATTAACATCACTTCAGAAATTGGTAACTTTGGGAAATGGAACCTTATTGGCAATCCTTATCCATCCTATGTTAGTATTATGGATTTTCTGAATCATGAGGAAATTCCTAATATTAAAAACATTGATTTATTAGCAATTGTATCAGGTATTTATGGTTATGATGGTGCGGCATCAGATGGATGGGACGTAATAACTCTTGCCAATGCAGGCAATAGACTTATGGCACCAGGTCAAGGATTTTTTGTAGCTGCTGATAATCCTGCATCACTGCAATTCACAGGGACTATGCGTAATACTAGCACTTCAGACGACTTTATTCCTGGTCGTAATGCTGCTCCGATTTATTTAAAACTTAAAGCAGCGACAGACACAAAATCTTATACTACTGATATTTATTTTAACGAAAATGCCAGTTTAGGTTTAGATTTAGGATACGACGCCCAAGTATGGGGTGGTGATACCTCAAATTTTATTTTATACTCACAGCTGGTAGAAGACAATACTGGTTTGGCCATAGCTTTGCAAGCGTTAGGATCAAATGACTTTAGCGAATTGAGTATTCCGCTTGGGGTCAATAGTAATGCAGGACATCAACTTCGCTTTAGTATAGAAGAGTTTGGCTTACCTGCAGCGGTAGAGGTTTATTTAGAGGATACCATGGCAAATGTGGTTACTTTGTTAAATACAACCGATTATGTTGTAACGCCAAATAGTAACTTAAACGGCACAGGTCGTTTCTATTTAAGATTCACCGATAATACGTTAGCATTAAATACCAATGATTTAAATAATATCCATATCTATACAAATTACAGTGAAAAATCCATTGTGGTCAATGGACGATTAGAAGCCCTTACCAATTTTGAACTTTACGATATTCAAGGTCGATTGGTACGTAAAACCGATCTCAACGCTAGCAGCATTAGTCATACTATAGATGTAAGCAGCATTGCGAGTGGAGTCTACGTAGTAAAGCTTAAAAACAACAGTCAGTTCAAGACACAAAAGGTAATTTTAAAATGATGTATTATAAAACTTAAGAAAGGCACTTGTAGCAATGTTTTAATAAAAAAATTAAATTTGAAGGACTGTTAAGTCTGATATAAATAAAAGTCCTAATTAGATCGAATATCTGCGCTTATTTTAAGTGCAGATATATATCGTATCAAAATATTGTATTGAGTGAGAATTAGTTTTGTATTGCCATGTTATAATATGGAGAGGTATTTGCCGGATTGTTTGGACAGCCTTATCCAGCAAGATATACCTATCAATGATTACGAAATTATTGTAGTAAATGACGGGTCCCAAGATTCTACATTGGAAATTGCCATGGGATATCAAAAAAAGTTTTCAAATATCCACATCATTGATAAAAAAAATGCGGGTGTTGGGGCTGCACGCAATACTGGTCTTGATAAAGCCCGCGGCACTTACGTTTACTTTTTGGATCCTGATGATTTTATATTAGAAAATGTTTTAGGAATCTTACTAAAAACATTGGATGAGTACCAATTAGACATATTAACTTTTAATACGCAAACTTTTAAAAGTAGGATGTCTTCCAAAGCAATCAGACCGAAGAATAAAAGTACTCCAATCAACGTTGTAGATGGCATTACTTATATTTCTCAAAATAAATATAGAAATGAAGTTTGGTGGTTTATAACGAATAGAGAATTTTTATTAAAATCAGAAATACGTTTTTTAGAAGGGAGATGGATGGAAGATGCCATTCTTACTGCCAAATTATTTTGTGTGGCACGTAGAATGACTCATTTAGATATAGATGTACATCGCTATCGTATTGTGCCAACTTCCGCAATGCGCAACAAGAGTCCTAAACATTATAAAAAGGTAATCTATGATAATGCAAGTGTTGCTCGAGAGTTTCAAGATTTGATGGAATCATTGCCGAAAACTCATGAAGCGTATTCTAAAGCTTGTCAACGATTAAAAACGAGACAACAATCGTTTGTTTTTTTCTTGATGGTAAGACTGATGAAATCTGATATCTCTATTCATAGTATACCTCAAATGTTATCAAGCTTCAAAGAAATTGATGCCTACCCATTAAACAGGTTTTTAGGTCCCGATTATCATGGAATTAGATATTCCTTTTTGGTCTTCATTTTTAATAACAAATCGTTAATTAACCCCTTCTTTAAAGTTTTTAGAATTTTTTATACCTTCGTTAGATGAATATTCTGATAACTTCTGCAGGTAGGCGAGTTTCTTTAATAAAAGCGTTTCAGAAGGAACTAAAAAAGTTGTTTCCTGATGGAAAAGTTTTTGCTGCAGATGCAGAGCCATCACTTTCTGCTGCCTGTCAAATTGCTGATGGTTATTTTAAGGTTCCAAGATTTGATAGTACAAATTATATTTCTTCTTTAATTGAACAGTGCAAAAAACTGAATATAGGTTTAATAATCCCAACCATTGATACTGGGCTTGCCGATCTTGCCCAAAATAGACATCTGCTCACGGAAAACGGAATACAGCCTGTAGTGTCTTCTTTTGAATTTATTAATATATGTAGAGACAAGAGGGACATCCACGACTATTTTAAAGCCAATGGTATCCGGGTTGCATTAGAATATAGCAGAGATAACTACAGATTTCCAATGTTTCTTAAACCTTATGACGGCAGTAGGAGTGTAGATACATATATCATAAAAAATAAAGAAAGTTTAAGAGATATTCATTTCAGCAATGAGAAACTGATGTTTTTAGAATATCTGGATCCAAAAGATTATGAAGAATTTACTTGTGATTTATACTTCGACAAATCACATATTTTAAAATGTGTCGTGCCGAGAAAACGAATAGAGGTTAGAGACGGTGAGGTGAATAAAGGGGTAACTCGACACAATGAATTGGTTCCATTTATACGTCAACATTTAGTATATATTGAAGGAGCGGTAGGATGCTTAACTGCTCAATTTTTTAAACACAAAACTGATAATAGTATTTACGGTATTGAAATAAACCCAAGATTTGGTGGAGGCTATCCGCTCTCTTACCTTGCAGGAGCCAACTTTCCTAAATGGATTATTGAAGAGTACCTGTTAGGTAAAAAGATAGATGAAAGTTTTGATTGTTGGGAAACTGATTTGCTAATGATTCGATACGACGACGAAATTTTGGTCCATGGATATAAAGATTGATAACAAAACCATTGTGGTCTTTGATCTAGATGACACTCTTTATAATGAACTGGATTATCTCAAATCCGCATATTGTGAAATAGCCCAGAAAGTAGATCTTGATAATTGGAAACTACTATATGCCAGATTGATGTCTCTTTACAGATCGGGCAATGATGTTTTTAACTTTATTTCGGAAACGTATGGAACACCAAAAGAAGCGCTAATACAAACCTATCGAGAGCATATCCCAGATATTTCTTTATTTGAAGGTGCATTGCAACTTATGATGGCAATAAAGGAAAAACAAGGTAAAATTGGCATTTTAACCGATGGTAGATCACTGACACAGCGTAATAAAGTAAAGGCGCTGGGACTTACTGATATTGTGGATTTATTAGTTATTTCTGAAGAACTAGGAACCGAAAAGCCGCATCAGAACAATTATTTGATTTTTGAAGAAAATTTTGGGTCGGATAAATGTTATTATATAGCTGATAATTGTAAAAAAGATTTTATTACACCTAATAAATTGGGATGGGAAACTATAGGACTGGTTGATAATGGGAAAAATATCCATTTTGACACCTTCAAATATCTTCAAAAGGATCTTCTGCCAAATCACATGATTCTTTCGCTTATGGAGATTGCCGTTAAGTAAAGAGATAGTGTATTTTCAATGAATGTTATTTTATGACAGTCGCCAATAATTCTTCCTGTGGAAGGAGTTGGGCTTTTGTAAAAGGCGATAACTGTTTGCTCATTTAGCTTGTAATTGAAAAGTCAAATTACAAATAATTATTCAATTGAAGATGATGTTATTGAAAATTAAAAATACTGTCTGACCTTGCCCCAGAATGTTGTCGGTTTAATCATAAATTCTTCTTCCAATTCTTCAAAGGATTTATCGGCATCATTCAACTTGTTGAACATTTGGGCTCTTATAAGATAAATAGAAGGAATT
>JAGXIK010000058.1 GCA_024635715.1 Gillisia sp. | reverse complement strand
CTCGAACAAGATTTTTTTTGCCCATAATTTAGGAGGTATGCATAAAATAACCCTGTTTCCTTCAAAAACATCTTTTGCAATTACTTGAACAGAATTTTCATGGAATTTAATTTCTTTTACAGCTTGATCGAGTAATACATCATCCTTATCTAATTCCTGATACAAGGTGTTTATAAGATTAGATGTTCCTCCAGAAATTCTGTAACTAGGTGGTTGACTAGGAATTTGTATAGATTCAGCTGGCGAAGTAGAGAAGGGCTGAAAGAATACTGTGCCATCCATAAATTGTTCAAAGTAATTGATTTCTAATTCTTCCAACAAGGCTATTAGGTGTTTATGTTGAATACCAAACCAGGTCGCGCCCATTTCCACGGGGGTATTGTCTGTTCCGTATACGGTATTTATTCTTCCACCAACTCTAGTTCTTGCCTCTAGGATTTTAAATGGGATACCTTCTTTTTTTAGTCGGTAAGCTGTCAAAAGTCCCGATAAACCTGCTCCAATTATTAATATCATATTGTAAAAATACTAAAGTGGATACTAAATTATCTTCACTTTAGTAATTAATAATGTAGTTGTTAACATGAATAATTATCAAGACATTTGAGATTAATTAGCTTTTAATTTTAGTTATTGTGCAGCATATGTGCAGTGTAAACCTTGAGAGGACATTATCCCAGATACATTACTACTGCTTTTTTTAATTCTACTTGTAAAAATGAATATTTCACTTTGGTGTTTTTGTGCTATATTTTTTCAAAATTAGAATAAGGGGCGAGTATATATTTATTAGTTCTTTTTCAAGAGTGATAATTAGTATGTTTTTTTTCGAGAAAACTCTCCTTCTTTGCAGCTTTGGGAAAAATCAAATAAAGCAGCAAAAACTCGAAGAGTTGAAGTCAAAGAGAGTTTTGAAATTTGCAAAGACATCAAGATAAATGAAAGCGCCGAGGAGAGAATAAAAAAAATCGGCTAAATTTACAAACCAAGTAAAATTAAAAGAATCAGAATTTTAATCAAAACCACCATATGAGTGATTCCAAAATAAGTATATCCGGCAGTTATTTGATAAAAATGTTTCTTATTATTGGAAGTATTTTGACAATTCTATACATTGGATCCAGCCTTATAATGCCTCTACTCGTTGCGGCAATTATTGCTATTCTTTTAGATAAACCCAACAAAAAACTGAAGCAGTGGGGATTGCCAAACTGGCTCTGCATAACATTGTCTGTTATTTTAATGATAGTGATTTTTTTACTGCTCACGTGGCTAATAAGCTCACAGATAAATACTATGGCAGGGGATTGGCCTACCATAAAGCAAAAGGCGACCGAAAAATTGAACGGCTTCTCACAATGGACTAACCAAAATTTAAATTGGGATTATAAGGGTTATATAGAAAATAACAAAAGGCTGATTGATAAGGCGGAAAGTCTGGCGGGTTTCTTTTTATCTTCTATAATGAATTTGCTGTCGCAATCGCTTATAATTTTTGTGTATATAGTCCTCTTATTGATGCAGAAGAAAATGTTTATCAATTTCTTTAAAAAACTTACTTCTAATCCTTCTGCAATGGCTTCTCTTTTAAGTGATGCAGCACAAATAATTAGTGATTATCTTTTAGGTAAGGCTAAGATTATGATTTTTTTATTCGGTATATATTATCTTGGTTTTAGCCTAGGTTCTGTTCCCTATGCACTGTTTTTGGCGGTATTTGCATCGCTTTTTTCCTTAATTCCATATGTTGGTAATATTATAGGTGGCGGTATTGCAGTAATTTTGTCTTTTTTGTACTCTGGCGCAACCCCAGCACTTATTGTGATTGGTGTGATTTCCGTGACACAATTAGTGGAAAATTATATTCTTACTCCTTGGATTATAGGTAAGGAAACAAACTTGAATCCTTTTATAACGGTGTTTGGCATTATACTTTTTTCCTCGCTTTGGGGAATTGTAGGCGCCATTATTGCTCTACCCATCATTGGTGTACTGAATGTGATTTTCGAGCATACCAAAGGAATGGAAGCCTATGCTTATTTGATTGAAAAAAAGGAATGATAGTTCTGTTTTAAATTGCACATTTTCAACTAAAATAGAATAGGCAGCACATTAAGATTCTTCTCTAAAGAAACAGAGATGAATTATTGTATGAAATGCTTGTCATTCCGGGTATTGTTGAGGTATTAAGCAAGGCTATTGTCTAGCCATGCAAATATCTTAGAGTATACCTTTTCTCTAACTGGCTTTTTAGAAAGAACCAAATCGTGCATTCCGTTTTCAATTTCCAGAACACTTACTTCACCATTCAATTTGTCGGCATTTTCTTTAATATGATCCACATTTAAAACAGCATCTCCTTCTTTAAATTTTTCCGACCAATGATTTCCGGAGAGGGATTTATCACTGTGCATTACAAGTGTAGGCACATCTATTATAGGTTTATTTCGAATATTTAATTGTGCTCTTCGAATAGCTCTAATAAAACCCAGATTCACCTTCGGTATATTATGTGGTTTCCAAAGAAGAGAATAGTTCCATTCCCCATGTTTTTCTATATGAAGACTGTACCCATAGAGTTCTGAAAATCCACTTGAAATAGGAATATTAGGCAAATATTTACCAATAAATGAAAGTATTGGGATACCAACTGTCCTCTCTAAGTAGTTTAAATTAAATTCATAAAAAGGACTGTTACAAATCAATCCATGAAATAACTTGCTATTTAAATGATTAACAGCATAATTGGTGGTTATAAGTCCTCCGGTTGAATGTCCCATTAAAATTACTTTCTGGTTGTTTTCAGATTTAATGATTTGCAAGGCAAGGTCTAATTCTTCATTATATTCTAAAATGGAACGGACGTTATTAAATTTTTGGTGACTTAAGTAAGATCTCCCATATTTTCTTAAATCAAGTGCATAAAAATTATATCCATGTTGATTAAATCTTATAGCCAATTCTTTCTGAAAGAAATAATCATTGAAACCATGTACATAGAGTATTGCCTTTTCTGATTTCTCATTAGCAACTCGACGTATTAATGTAGCAATTACTTCACCTTCGTAATCATTGCTAAGCTTCAGTTTCAGGTTTTTAAATCCATCACCCAAAACATCAGGACTGTATTCCTTAGGCGCAGTGTCCATAGATTTATTTTCTTGCATTTTAATTAGTCTTGTGCTACTGTTAGTGAGTTTTTTAAATTTTTACGATACTTATATATTTTAAGTTGAAGCAATAGCAGCATAGCAATAAAGGTGACAAAAATAATGATCAATAAAATATTGATTTCTGGAGCAATGGATGCTATGTCGCCTCCGTAGAAAGCAATTTTTCTAAAAGCACTTAAGAACTGTGTTAATGGAATGAATTGAGCAACATTAGATATCGCATCGGGAAAAGCTAATGTTGGCCATGTGAAGCCACTGAGTACAAAAGCAGGAGTAGAAATAACCATTAAAAGTTCTGTAGCCTTTAATTGACTTGGAATTGCTATTGAAAACAGCATTCCTATAAACATGGAGGCTAGTGATAAGAGCGACACTAAAATTAGCATGGGGAAGTTAAATACATCTGCATCAATTTGAAAGTAGGGGATAAACAGACCTACAATTGCCCACATTATTGGTATCATTAATAAGAATGGAAAAGATTTGACCGCAATATGATATAGAGAAAAATTGCTTTCCTTTATGAGATTTCCAAAATAGCCATCTTCAAAATCTCTGGAAAAAACCAAAGCCATGGCTAAAAAGATAATTTGTTGCATGATGGCAGCGAGCATACCCGGTAACATAAACGTTACATAGTTCCCCGTAGAATTATATAGTTTATTAAAATTAATTTTAAAACTTTCATAAGCCGCAACGGCTTGAGTAGGATGAAGCCCAGTTTTTTTCAAGCCTTCTATTTCAATACCTGCATTTAGTGTCATTAAAACAGATTGAATGCTTTTGCTGGCAGTATTGGCATTTACCATATTTGCCATATTCAAATCAACTCGTATTTCAGGATGTCTTTTTTGAAATATATCGGCTTCAAAATTGGTTGGTAGTGTAATAACTGCTGCATACTGTTTTATTGGCATTTCAGCCATAATATTTCCAGGAGTATAGCGGACATCGCTTACCAATAAAACTTCATTATCTGAAAAAGCATCAATTACCTTATCTGAAGTAGGACTGTTGTCCTGATCTACAATTACTATAGGTAAATCTACTACTTTCCCTTGTTGATAAACGTACCCAAATATAAATCCGTAGAATATAGGTGCGCCAATAAAAATGGCAAGCAACACATTATTTGAAAAAATACGTGAGAACTCTACTCTTACAAGTCTAAAAAAATCTTTCATAGCTTTTATTGCTTAATGAGAATGCTTGCATTTAGAAAAAATGATTGATCAGCTTCATTTGAAGTAGGAACAACTTTTAATTCATAAATAGATTCGGATAGGTCATATAGAGGCGCAGTACTAGTAATATCAGCATAGTTAGCCAGTTGTTTTATCGTAGTGATTTTACCTTCAGTTACTTCATCTGTATATGGATTGACCAATGTTATCCTTTTACCAACTTTAAAATCATATATTTTAGATTCAGGAACTGTAAATCGAAAATACACACTACTTTTTTGATATCCATTGAACAATGTAAAACCAGGGGTTAACAATTCGCCTTCCTGAAGACTTATAGTCTCAATAGTCATATTTGTAGGTGCAATTAGAAACTTTTCGTTTTCCGCAGTAAGTACTTCTTCTTTCGCACCAACAGCCCGATCTAATTGACCTTTAGCTTGATCGATTTGTTCAACTCGTGCACTGTTGCCTACCTCTTTGCGTTTAGCATTTAAGGAGGAAACTTGTGCTTTTGCCATATCGAGTTTCATTCGTACTTCATCAAATTGCTGTAAACTTACAAGAGAGTCTTTGTACATGGCTTGCATTCTATTAAAAGATTCCTGAGCAAAATTTAATTGTGCTCTTCCTGCATCTATCTGACCGTCAATTTGATTTAATTGATCTGCGGTTGCACCCTTATATGCCATATCCAATTGACCTTGTGCCGAAGTTATAGCGCCTTCAGCTTGCATCATTTTCGCATTCACCTCAGGGATATCTATATAGGCCAATGTGTCTCCTTTTTTTACTGCTTGGCCTTCTTCAACATACAATTTGCTAATCCTTCCCGCAAGCTTACTAGTTACTGCTATAGTTTCAAACTTCACCTTTCCTCTGTAATCTGTAATGGTATCATCATTTCCGCAGGATATTAAAGACATCATTAGGATAGAAAGAATACTTATGTTTGTTATTGATTTCATTTTTAAAATTTTATCAGGTTATATTAGTAGGTAAGTGCTCCTTTAGCATTAAGAAGATTGGTAACAGCTCTTCGCTGATCATAATATGATTGCTGTAATTTGAAATTTGCTTTTTCCACATCATTCAAAGCATCTAGTACTTCTTTTATGGACGCCAGATCATTTCTATACTGCTTATCAATCATTATATAAGTGTCATTGGCAAGTTCAATTTCTTTCTGGATCATTTCAGTGTTTTGTAATGAAGCTTCATAGGATAATTCTGCTTTAATGATGCTTAAGGCGATCATTTCATCGGCTTCTTCTAATTGCTGTCTATATTTCTTACCTTCTATTAGTGATTTTTCACTTTTTAAATGAGATTGGTTACCGTCAAATACATTCCATTTTAAACCAACACCGACATACCAAACTGGATCTAACAGCGATAAATCTTCTTCTAAAAATTCATAATGACCTTTTAAAGCAAGCTTAGGTATAAAGTTGCTTTTTTCCATTTTAGATTTATATAGTGTTGCTTTTTCTGCTTCCTCGAGCGCTTTAATTTCATTTCGCTTTTCAGATTTTGATAATGAGTCTGCAGTAAAAGGTTGTAACTGGGGATTAAGCAGCGTTAATTTCTCCTTATTTTCATTAGTGAGTTGATGAAGTACTTCTATCAATAATGTTTTATTCTGATTAAATTCTAACATTTTTCCAGCCAATTGTTGCTGTGCTAATTCAATTTTTTTTCGGCCAATGGGTGTTGCCAAACCATTTTCTATAGCCTTTCTCACATAGTGTTCTTGTTCGTTCAAGAAATTTTCAGAAGTAGATAGTACACGTTTAGAGGCATTAACCAATGCAAGTTTATCATAGGTTTCAATTATTTGTAAGGCAATTTTATCCTTTTCGGCCATAGCCAAATAATTTATAGATGCTTCTTTATGTTTACTGGCCTTAAGTGCATTGGTAGCTTCAAATCCACTAAATAATACCCAATCTACATCCATAGAAGATTTCAGGATATTCTTATTTTGTAGATCTGGAACAGGAGCTAGGGGAATGTTAGCAGGAAATGGACTATTAAAAGCAATACCGGCAGCCTCTTTAATAAGCAGCTTTTGGGTTGAAATTAAAAGATTTTGAGTGTCATCGTCAAAGGATATATTATCATCTAATCTGGTGTAACTTCCGTTAAAGGTAACTTTAGGCAGAAAAACAGACTTTGCCAATTTTTGATCTACTTTTGCTTGCTCTGCATTAAAATATTGGATCTTAACTCCATGACTTTTATTAAGGCCTTTATTTATAAGATCCTTAAGTTCTGGGTCTAGTTGCTGAGCTATAGAAATAGATGAAAAAAAACATGTAAAGGCTAGAAATAATATGCTAAGCCGGGATGGAATGCTTTTCATTATAGATAATTTTATTATTTATAAATCAAAGGTATTGGGGATGCTAGTAATTTCCTTTGACCTATGTCAAAAAGTGAATCTTTGACTTTTGAAGGTTAATCATTACTTCTTATACGGCTAAGGGTTTCTTGTGACATGCCCAGATATGAAGATATATAGCCTAAAGGAACACGATGTGAAATTTCAGGATATTCAGTGAGCATATAATTATAGCGCTCTTTTGCTGTCTGGAACTGCAGTGCATTAAGTTTTTGGACAAATTTAGCAAGCGTTTCTATGGATAAAAGTCTAATAAACTTTTCCATATGGTGATATTTAGCTAGCAATAAGTCCATTCTTTCTTTAGTAATACTGTATAAAACCGAATCTTCTATAATGTCTATGGAGTAAAAGCTTGGACTTTGCTGGAAGAAGCTATCTACGCTAGACATAAAACTACCATTTCCAAAAAACCATTGGGTCACTTCCTTTCCATCATTTTTTAGGTAAAAGCTTCTTCCAATACCCTTATCTACAAAATATAATTTACTGCAAACCTTACCCTTATTCAGTAGCACCTCATTTTTTTTGACATATTCTTTTTCAAATTGAGCTAGAATTTCATTGAGTTCGTCATGAGAAAAAGGCACGAATTTTAGTAGGGAATCGGTAATCATAAATATTGTTTTATAAAAATTTCCGTCCTGAAATATGGCTACACTTAATCTCCATAGCTATAAGGACTTAGCTGTTAACTTATCTAGCTTTTTTTGTGTTTTTAGTCTAAAGATAAATGTAATCTTATCGCATTATATAATTTAATCACATTTTTTGCGGCTCTTTTTGAGTGTTCCCTATTTGGAGAGACCTGACCTAAATAGAATTTATCTTTCGGAACCCATCAACGCGCTCTGCAAGTGGGTTTTGTTCATACTTATTATATTTTCCAGTACTAAGTTCGGAGAAGATTTGCAATTTGATTGGTTCGTTACGTCTGCTTATACTGTCATTTTTATATATAACTGTTTAGAATTATGTAGCCTTTATTCTGGATGAGTCACATTAAGTTGCAATCTTAATGATTAACACAAACAACGTAGAGTAGGGCTACATACCGATAGATAGCTTAGGTTTGATTATTATTTTTAAAGTAAAAAAAAAGTTATATAATTGAATACTAGCTATTTGCTTGTAACTGAAGTTGATAATCGCTATTTTTCAAATGTAAATATGAACCTAGCTCCCTTTGTTGGTTCTGACTCTACTTTTATTGAGCCACCACTATTTTCTATTACTTTCTTTACTGTTGCTAAACCTATTCCGTTACCTTTTACACCAAACCTATCTTCATTTCCGAGAACTTCAAAAATTTCAAAAATCTTTTCCTGATTTTCTAAAGCTATTCCAGATCCATTATCTTGAACATAAAACTCGTAATGAGTGGCTGATTCTGACACGCCAATTTCAATTTCTACATTTTTCTTATCATTATATTTAATCCCGTTAGTAATAAGATTTATCAAAACTTGTTCTAAAGCAGCTCTGTTTATTTCTATATTAGTAATTGAAGACTTTAATTTAATTGTCAAATTGTGCTCATAAATAAATAGACCAGTAAGTTCATCTATCAAACTGTTAAGATCTATCTGTGATTTATTTTCTTTTAAAACATTCTCGCATCTACTGTAATCCAGCAATCCGTCAATAAGTTTTTTTAAGTTTTCACTTGATTTCGCAATTAAACTGAGCATTTCCTTACCTTCATTATCAACCTGAGAGCTATAATTTTCAGAAAATAGTTGTGACAACCCGATAATACCATTTAGTGGAGATTTAAGGTCATGTGCAGCGACAAATGCAAAACGTTCTAATTCTAAATTTTTCTCTTCTAAATTGGTAAAGGCTTTTTCTAAGGTTAATTTAGTTTTTCTCAGATTTAAGATATTCATCACTTGACGTCCCAAGGCTCTCAAAGATTGTATTTGACTTTTACTTAATAATCTTGGTTTTTGGTCAATCACGCATAAAGTTCCAAGAGGAAGACCATTATCGCTAATTAAAGGAACACCTGCATAAAATATTAAGGAAGGATCGCTCGTGACCAATGGATTGTCATGAAATCGGTCATCTCTTCTGGCATCTGGAACAATGAGTACATTTTCTTGATCATTTATAGCATGAGCACAAAACGCATAATCTTTTGGTGTTTCTGTTACGTCTAAGCCATGATGAGATTTAAACCATTGACGCTTATCATCAATAAAGCTAATTAAAGAAATTTCAGTACCACATATTCCTGCTGCAATAGCGGTTATGTCATCATAATCAGTTTCTGAAAGGGTGTCGAGTATAGAATATGATTCTAAATCTTTTAATCTCTCTCTTTCTTTCTCGTGGACTTCTGGTTTTAACATTTATTCATTTTTAACGATTGCCAATGATCTGAATTAATACTAGTAATGGAATAGGGGGCACGTCATGATAGCTATCTGGATTCTCCGCTTTGTTTAATTTTACTTAATCTCTAAAATATCACTTTTCACCCGAATTCCAGCTATTTGGGATAACCTATTGTGCTGCTTTTTTATAATTCTTTCATCACTAGATAAACAGTATATATCAAATAAAATGCTAATAATATTAATGCTTCCCATCTGTCAAGTTTTTTTCTTTTTCCTGTAAACATTGCAATTATTAGGAAAACTGTTCCTCCTATCAATATAGCAAAATCTTGATTGAAAATCTGATTATATTTTATGGGATTTATTAAAGAGCTAATTGAAAGTATAAGCAAAATATTAAATATGTTTGAACCAACAACATTACCAATTGCTATGTCACTATTCTTTTTAAGGGCAGCAACTATTGAAGTTATCAATTCTGGTAATGATGTGCCAGCGGCAATTATGGTTAATCCAATTATTTTTTGACTAATTCCAAAATCTGTGGCTATACCTATGCTATTATCAACAACTAATTTTCCTCCAATAATTAGTCCGCTAAAACCAATTAAAATTAAACTCCAAATCTTAATATTAGACTTTTGAATATATGGAACTACTTCTGTTTTTTCTGTTTTCATTTGTTTAAAAATATAGTACAGAAAGCATATAAAAGATAGAAGTAAAATAATTCCGTCAAGTCTGGATATTTCCGAGTTTTGATTGATGAAAAAATCGTTTGCAAGTCCAAATAAAACTATTGTAATTATTAGGGATATTGGGATTTCTCTCCAGGCTGTTGAAGATTGCACAGTGATTGGATAAACTAAACCTGCGATTCCTAAAATTATAAATAAGTTGAAATTATTACTACCAATTACATTTGCCAAAACTATATCTGAAAGTCCGTTTAATGAAGCTACTGAATTAACAACTAATTCTGGTGCGGAAGTACCAAAAGCGACAATGGTCAAACCGATTACCAAATCTGGAATATTGTATTTTTTCGCCAAGCCTGATGCTCCATCAACAAGCCAATTCGCTCCAAAAATCAAACCTGCAAATCCAACTACAATCAATACTAATGAAATAACCATATTATTGACTATTTATTTTTGTTGCTTTCTGTAAAAACACATTGATGGGAATCATAATCTTTTCATTTGTATCTGTCTTCAAAATTACATAGAATTAATTCTTCCGTAATTTTTTTTATTAAAATTTAGTCTTTGATAATGCAAGAATTGTAGAGTAGGGAAGGAAAACGATAGCTATAAGGTATGTGGGTTTCGTGGTCTTTAAGTGATCTCTAAAAGTTCAATTTTAACTATAATTCCTCCCATTTGTAATAAACCGATGATACCTGATGGTATAAAAGACCAGCGTGCTAAAAGTTCACGAATGTGATAATATTAATTTGATCGCGACTACTTGTTTCAAAAAACTGGTTCATATAACCCAGCTCTAGTCTTATATTCTTATTTAAGTGATAGCCAATACCACCATAAAGCCTATTTCTATCAAATATAGAAGATTCTGTGTTTAGAAATATTTCATTATAGGCTGACAGATATAAATGTTTGCTATCATTCTCCACTTTCACTAAAGGGATGTTCAGGCTTAAAAAATATCTGAATCTCATTTTATAATCCTCTTCAACGAAGCGCTGTTCAAAACGATAGCGATGATTTATTTTTATAATTCCTAGGTTTTGTTTCGAAGTGAACTGTTGAAAGATGCGATGCTCATTTATGGATGTTTTAGTATCACTATTATCTATATAGTTTTCAGATAAAATGAAGCCGTAACCAATTAATAAATTGTTGTTACCCTCATTAAAGGTATAACCTAAGCCAGTTCTTAATAATAATTGCTCTAAATCTCCAATGGCATTGTAGTTTCTATATTGAACTTCGTTGTGGATATTCCAATTTTGATTTATCTTTTTATTTCCGATATAAATGAGCCAATTACCCAGATTACTGTCTTGGCCACTCGCCAAAAAAGGCAAAAGAAATGCCAATAAAAAAAAGTATTTTTTCATTAAATCTTGTTTTTAAACCTAAAATAAAGGTTTTTTTTATTAATTAAATAAAGGCAAAAAAGAAAGAGTGGTCAGTTATGCTAAAAAGGCTAAATCAAAGCAATTAAATTATTTTGACCACTCTTAAATCAATCTATTCTAAGAAGGTCACTTTTCCAGTGGAAAGGTCATAGATTGCTGCCACAACTTCTATTTCACCATTTTCCTTCATCTCTACCAACACAGGGCTTTGAGCCAGTGTTTTTTGAATGTTCAAGAGCACGTTTTTTTGGGAAACTGCATCTACAAAATCATCGTTTTTTGAATTTCTAAGGGAACTGTCTATCGGTTCTTCCACCGCATCTACAGCGGGTTGTATGTTTTTGAGCATAGCCGTCAAGTTTCCAAGTTCGGCCTTATCAATAGCGCCTTTAATAGCACCACAATTTTTGTGACCCATAATTACAACAAGTTTGGCGCCAGCTACTTTGGTGGCAAATTCCATACTTCCAAGTAAATCCTCGTTAACAAAGTTTCCGGCCACACGGCCAACAAAAACGTCGCCAATACCTTGGTCAAATAAATCTTCAACTGGTATGCGGCTGTCCACACAACTAAGTACAATAGCTTTTGGATACTGCGATAATGCAGTTTTACGGATTTGCGCTCCGTGGTTACGGGTAGTTGTTTGTTGATTCACGAAACGTTCGTTACCGGCTTTAAAATCATCAATCACCATTTGTGGCGTCAATCTTTCCTGATCTTCCTTCGTCATTACATGAGTTACCACTGCAGGTTCTTCAATTGTTTCTTGTGTGCTTAAGATTTGTTTCTCTTTTTTATTTTCTTCTTTACAAGAAAACAGCACGGCGATGCTCAATACCATCGTTACAGCAAATGCTAATGTGGTTTTTATTGTTTTCATTTTTAGTGTTTTAGAGGTTCACTTTTAGAAGTAAACATATCAAATATAATAATTACTATTATTTATGATAGTAAACCTATCATAAATAATTATTAAACTTTTATAGTATTGCCTTTACTATGAATTTCAATTGCTAGTTTTGTTTGTGAAGAGAGTAATTATGGGTATCGAAATCAAAATAACACTGAACGAAGGTCTCTACTTAAAGGATCCACAAGATTCAGTCTTGGGCAGAAATATTATTAAGCATAGTATTTTGTTGTTGAGCGATCTGGGTTTCGAAGATTTTAATTTTAAAAAGCTTTCACTAGAAATTGGAAGTACAGAGTCTTCTATTTACAGATATTTTGAAAATAAACACTTGGTGCTTATCTATTTGGTTTCGTGGTATTGGGAATGGGTAGCCTATCTAATTCGGATAAATACACTGAATATCAATGATCCAAAGAGAAAGCTTGAAATAATTATCAATTGCTTTGTTTCTGCTTCCTTTGAAAATCCCAGCATTGACTATTTGGATAAAAGCAAACTGCACAGTGTGATTATAGCAGAAGGGATAAAAGTCTATCGCACAAAAGACGTGGATGAAGAAGACGGAAAAGGTTTTTTTAGAAATTACAAACAACTTATAAAGACCGTTGCTGGGGTGATTTCAGAAATCAATCCCACATTCGAGTATCCATATGTTTTGGCCAGTAATTTATTTGAAATGTCCAACAATCATATTTATTTCGCAAAGCATCTTCCAAGGCTAACCGATATATCTGTTAATGGGAATAATGTGGATGAGGTGGAAACTATGTTGAATTATTTTGCTGATAAGTTGTTGACTTCAGCTTTTAGGTTACAATAGGCTTATTACCTTTTAATGGTTTGCGGATAAAATTTAGGTAATGAAAGTAGACGGGAGTAGGGATGTCCCTAATTTTTGAGGTATTATAGACTGTTTAGCTTTAAATCTTATTTGGATATTTTTTTAACTTCACCAATAATAGAGCATGAAGATCTAACGGTATTAAAAATTGTTCCATATTTTTCGATATTCTTTTTGAGCAACTCAATATTCAAATTAGTGTCTTGGCTATAAATTTTTAATTCATAATTTATCTTATCCATCTTTGGAGGTTTTTCCAGACGAGTAGCTTCAACCATAATTTCTGCATGTGAGTATTCAAAATTCATCAGAACAGAAAAACGTTCTACATTTTTTAAAATACAAGCTGAAAAGGATCCCAAAAATAATTCGGCTGGGTTAGGTAAACTCTCAGCTGATTCTGGTGTAGTTCCAAAAACAATTTCAGAATTTTTGATTTTTATGGAAGCATTATTCCTTGAAGATGATTCTGCTTTACTGAAATATTTCATATCTAAATATTATTTATACTACAGCCAGTAGCTCATTAGTTTGTAATAACCAGGTAACTACCTAATTAGTTTTTAAGAGTGTATTCTGAAATGCCTGCAAGCATTTGCCAGATTCCATATCATGCCCCAATTCTAATAAAGCACGTTCTATGGCACCTAATACTGCAAGTAGATCATTTGATGATACCGAGCCCATATGACCTATTCTAAAATAGGAGGTTTTTATTTCTGAAAGTAATCCACCTGCAACTATAACATCATT
>JAGXIK010000057.1 GCA_024635715.1 Gillisia sp. | reverse complement strand
ATAATGATTTCCTTCTCATCATAATATTTCTTTTTTCCCCTTAGAAACCATTTGTTTATTTTTTCTGAAGGGAAAAAGAACAAGATCAATGCGAGCGAGAGATATGGAAAGATCCCAATATGAAAAATGAAACTATTAAATAAGTGGAAGAAAATGGCCGCAATAAATACTGGAACTCTGGTTTTTTTATAGAGTAATAATGGAATTATTAAAAGATCGAATAAAAATCCAAACCAAGAAATACTCATATGTGCCCATCCCTGCTGAAGCAAATCTCCTACCAGCCAGTAATCTGCTTTAGATTTCATCAAGATCCTTGGAAACTCACCATTAAACCAATCTGGATATAGTTTTGCTACTGATGCGTAGGTGTAAACGATCCACATTTGAAATACAATAAACAGCCAAACCCAACGAGGCATTGAGATTTCCCGTATCGATGCATTTCTCCATGCATCTATAGAAGCATTTTTATGTGCCGGCAAAAAGAACATGATACCACATAAGAGCATCAATAAATAATAATGATTATTATAGGAAGATTTTTGCATCAGGTAGACCGATGCCCACATAATGGTATAACAAAATATACTGAATCTATATTTGTAACCTACCATAACTAATAAGCCGAACAGGCCCATTATTGCGTAGTAGTATAGCATCCCATTTCCGGGAAGCGGTTGTAAAAATTCGAAACCAATAAAATTGAAAGTTTCCTGAGGCTCTATTAGGGTACGCTTTATCCAACCTGTAGCTATACTCCCAAAAGCTTCCAATGCTATTAACAGCCCAAAAAATACCCGAAAAACTACCAATGCAGAATTATCTATCCGGGTAAAAAGGAGCCTATTCAGCATAGTTGTCTTTGATAAACTGCGAACTAAAAGCTTCATCTTGTTTCATCGCTCTTTTTAAAGAGTCTATAGAATCGAAACTCTTTTCGTCTCGAATTCTGGTAAGCAATTCGATCTCCAACTTTTGTCCGTAAAGATCCTGATCCAACATAAAAAAATAGGTCTCTATAGTTTGCTCTGTACCGCCCACGGTAGGATTGGTTCCAATATTCATCATTCCAAAATAAGGAATTTCATCTATTACTGCACGTGCGATATAAACCCCATTTTTTGGAATCAATTTATATTTTTCTTCAATTTTTAAATTAGCCGTCGGATATCCAAAATCTTTCCCCAGTCCTTTTCCTCTTACCACAGTTCCTGTTAGCATAAAGGGTTGTTTAAGGTAGCTATTCGCCTTTTCTACATTCCCTTCCATCAGTGCTTTTCTGATCTTTGTTGAACTCACTGCGACATCTTCTATCTCTTGTTTACCAATTTCCTCTACCTCAAAATCATATTCCTTCCCAAATTCCTTTAAGGTGTTGATATCTGCAGTTCTATTTCTTCCAAATCTATGATCGTAGCCAATAATGATCTTTTTGGCATTTAGTTTATTTACAAGAATATCCCGCACAAATTCTTGTGCTGTAAGTCTAGAAAATTGATGGGTGAACGGATGAATAATAAGATGATCTATCCCAGAATCTGAAAGTAGCTTTTTACGCTCGTCTATGGTATTGATAAGTTTAATATCGCTTTCCTTTTGTAATACCATCCTGGGATGCGGAAAAAAGGTAAGAATCGCAGATTCCATATTGCTGAGTTTCGCCGTATTTACCAGCTTTTCTATAATCTTTTGATGGCCAGCATGCACACCATCGAAAGTGCCAATGGTTATTACCGTTGGATATTCACTTTTAAAAGTATATGCTCCTAGATGTTCTTTCAAGTGACTTTTTATTTACCGTTAAAAGTATTCATTGTGATGTTTATTCCTGCAGTTCCAAAGGATTTTATAAGTTCGGCAGCTTTTTCTAAGCGTTCGGTAAGATTTTTTTCTTCTTCTGGAGACCAATCTCCCAACACATAATCTACCTGACGCCCTTTAGAAAACTCATCGCTTATCCCAAACCTAAATCTATTATATGTAGATGTGTTTAGCTGAAGTTGAATATCCTTTAATCCATTATGTCCACCATCACTTCCTTTGGTCTTAACCCGAATAGCTCCAAAATTAAGATTGAGATCATCTGTTACTACCAGCAAATTCTCCAAAGGGATTTTTTCCTTGGTAAGCCAATAATTTACTGCTTTCCCACTAAGATTCATATAAGTACTAGGTTTTAGTAGAATAAAGGTTCTTCCCTTGAATCTGAAGCTTGCAATATCTCCAAGTTTATCGGTTGCAAAGGAAACCCCCTCTTTTTCGGCTAAATAATCTACTACTTTAAAACCAATATTATGTCTGGTATTGTGGTACTTGGGACCTATATTTCCAAGCCCAGCAATCAAAAATTTCTTCATAGGGTCTACTTGTTCCTCTGATGGTTTTTTGCTAAATATTCTTCCGAAGAATGCCAACATGGAATTTGTTTTGGTAAATATAAAATTAATAATATTCTTAGCCTTAGCAATTTTAGATGACACTTTTAATAGCATCAGTAATAATATAACGCGTATAGTGAACTATTTATAAATGAAAAAGCATTCCGAATCCCGAAATAATCGGAATAGGAATGCTTTTAAATTTTATGCTCTATATGAAAGATTACTCTTTTACAGCAGCAGCATCATCTACCTGAGTAGATTCTACCTCATCTGCAGCAACTTCATCTTCTTCTTCATCAAGTTCAGCAGTAATATTACGAGATGTCTTAACTTGACAAACCACAGTATTATCTGGATGTTGAATTATAAAATTATCACTTGCTAAAGCAGTTACATACAATTTGTTTCCAATCTTAAGAGGGGTCACATTGGCTTCAACAAAATCTGGAAGATTTCCTGGAAGACCTTTAACTCTTAAACGACGCAAGTTGTAACGTAAAACTCCACCATTTTTAACTCCACGTGGTATACCTTTAGTGTGCACAGGAATTTGCATAGTGATTTCCTTGTCGTCAAATATTTGATAGAAATCCATGTGTAGGATAGCATCGGTTACTGGGTGAAATTGGATGTCCTGAAGAACAGCGTCAATTTTCTCTCCACCTTCCAAAGTAATTACCACTGTATGCACATCTGCTGTGTATACAAGGGGTTTGAAGGCAGTTTCATCTGCTGAAAAATGTAATGGTTCGCCTCCTCCGTATACTACGCAAGGTACCTGTCCAGCATTACGTAAGGCTTTAGTAACTTTCTTACCTACGCTTTCTCTTTTAGATCCGTTGATCGTGATTGATTTCATTATAAAAAATTTTAGTGTGCAAAGGTGCGACTTTTTTCGGTAGTATAAAATACTGAAATGGAAATAATTAAACGCCTTTTACTTTATTAAGTGTTTTAGCTAAAAAATTAGATTACATTATAAATTTAGAGCTGATAGATTTGTTGTTGTGTACGCGAGACATAACATCAGCAAAAAGATCTGCACAGCTTACAACTCTAATTTTATCGCATTTTTGTTTTAATGGGATAGAATCGGTTACAATTAACTCCAATAGTTGTGAATTTTCAATTCTCTTATATGCATCTCCAGAAAGCACCGGATGTGTACAAATAGCCCTTACGCTTATTGCGCCTTTTGCCATCATTACATCTGCTGCTTTGGTAAGTGTTCCGGCAGTATCTACCATATCATCTACCAAAACCACATTTTTACCAGTTACATCACCAATAAGTTCCATATGAGATATCACATTGGCTTTAGCACGTTGTTTATAACAAATCACCACATCACTCTCCATCGCTTTAGAATAGGCATAGGCTCTTTTGGAACCACCCATGTCTGGCGAAGCGATTGTAAGATTGTCTAGTTTCAAACTTCTTAAATAAGGCAAGAATACTGTAGATGCAAATAAATGATCTACCGGTTTTTCAAAGAACCCCTGAATTTGATCTGCGTGAAGATCCATTGTTATAATTCTGGTGGCACCGGCAGTCTCTAGGATACTTGCTACCATTTTTGCAGCAATAGGTACTCTTGGCTTATCCTTTCTATCCTGTCTAGCCCATCCAAAATAAGGCATCACCGCTGTAATATGTCTTGCTGAAGCTCTTTTTGCTGCATCCAACATCAATAACATTTCCATAAGGTGATCTGCTCCAGGATGTGTCGAACCAATAATGAACACACGAGAACCCCTAACAGATTCTTCGAAAGAAGGCTGAAACTCTCCATCGCTATAAGTACTGGTTATAACTTTTCCCAGTGGTGCTCCGTAGGCTGCAGCTATTTTTTCTGCAAGTTCTCTACTTTGGGTGCAATTAAAAATTTTTGCTTCGGGAATTAAATTTGGCATTTGGTGATGTGTTTTTAAGTTGAAAACTGTGGTTTTTGTTGTGTGCCCCAAATTTAGAAATTTATTCCCTGCTAAGCTTAATGTACTTCATAGAATGTTCTTAAAATTTTGAAGGTTTTTAAAGATTATTGTAAACAGCCCCTTATAACAGGGGAAATTATTTGGTTGTTTTTTAAATGAGAATATTTAGATCCAGTAGTATAATTAGGCTATTGAAGTCAAGCTGATTTTAGCTTTCAGATGGATTATTTATGGTGATTTTATTAATTATAAAAATCTGCTAATTTTTAAAGAATAATTTTAAAACTTTATTCTTTGCTCAATTTTTTTAATAGATATGGTCTAAACAGGAAAATAGCCGATGCAATGACAATAAGTCCAATAATAGCGAAAGGGTTTTTTTGGATTTGGACTACTACATCCGCAATAATGGCTAATCCGCAAAAAATAAAGCCTATTAAACAAAGCCATTTTAGTTTTACTTCTTGTTGAAACGCGATTAAATTAACAATACCAAAAGTGAATAGAAATATTATGCTTGCTGCATCCACTAGACTTGATAAACTACCAATCATGGCTAATAAAGCTGAAATTCCAGCAATACATAAAACAGCATAAAATGGGATATTAGCCTCATTCTCCTTCACGAATAAATGTGGTAAATCCTTTTTTTCTGCAACGCTCTCCATTAGCCTTGCCGTAGAGAACAATGTTGCATTAATAGCAGAACCAGTAGAAAATGCAGCTGCAATGGTTACAATTATCAAACCTGTAGTACCTAATGCTCTTTTCCCCGCTATAGATAATGCTATTTCTTTATTGTCAATTAATGTCTCTGCACCAACGATCATAGTTACACCAACTGTAACCAAGAGATAAATTATAATTACTGAAATAACGGCCCAAATAGTAGCTTTAGATAAGGTACTATTTGGTTTCTTTAAGTCGCTATAATCATAAGATAACAATTGAAAACCTTCATAAGCCATAAATATGGTTCCTGCTCCAATTATAGCCATATACCAAGGTTTGGGATAAATTCCTTGAGTAAGTTGTTCTGGATTCCATTCAGTAATACCATAAATGGCAAGTCCTAAAAGAACCAAAAGCTTACCATACACTGTTACAATTTCTAATTTGGAGGCATTGCCCACACCTTTTAAATTCACTCCAGTAAGTAGTGCAATTATGGTTAATGCCAAAACACGAGGTAGCCAGTTCCCCATATCAAAGACGTGTGCTACGTAGTGACCAAAAGTAAAAGCGTAGACAGCCATAGTTAGTATGTATCCCAAAATAAGAACCCATGAAAGACTTCCTGCGAAACCTTCGTGGTTTATCTCTCTCAAAAAAGTAAAAGCACCACCTCCTTCGCTATACTTTATTGCTAATTGGCTATAGCTATATGCAGAAATTAATGCGATAAGACCTGCAATTAAAAAACTGAACCAAGCCCATTGACCAGCCGTTTCAATTATAACTCCTAAAACTGAAAAAATCCCACCACCTACCATTCCTCCTACAGCCATGGACCAAGTTGCATTGAAGTTCATTTTCTCTCCAGCCATTTTTTGAAATATTTTAAAGAGGTTTTTTTGTAATTAAAGTAATGGGTTTTAAGCGCTAAATTTTTCAAAAATTAGTTTTTCCGCAAGTAGGGGTATATAAAGTAGGCAGTACTTACTATACATTCAAATTTCAATTATCAAAGGTTTTTATACCTCTAAATACTTTGAGTTGTATCTGTAGAACAGATAAATTAAAACTATAAGCCATGTTCTACCCAAAACCTCTTCCTTGCCTTACATTAAATATACAAGAATTTTAAAATTCAGAAAATACTGGAAGGAAAATCAATGTTGAAATTAAAGCTTCGATTATATCATCAACTACTTTCAAAACAAGTTAAAATT